>CAMYZO010000009.1 GCA_947303855.1 uncultured Prevotellaceae bacterium | reverse complement strand
GATTGTCAGGGTTATCGGGATTGTCAGGGTTATCGGGATTGTCAGGGTTATCGGGTTTTAGTTCCGGGTTTTCCAGAATGGTGGGCATCCAGATTTTCATGTCCGCAGCCACGCCGAAGATCACATCGTTACAGTCATGGTCACCTCCTGCCAGGATGTCTTCCATGCCCATCCAATATACCTCATTGTAAGCCTTGATGAAGCTTCTATGTCTGCCTCTTCCGTTTCCTTCAATGTTCCAATCTTCTAAACAATAACAAGCACCCTTCAAGTTTTCCTTACTGTCCGCATACGGTCTGATGTTGGCAGCCTTTAACACATCCCATTGTTCAGGCAGCGGTTCTTCTTCAGAGCGCAGGTAAAAACCCACGCGCTTTCCTTCGGGCACATCGATTTTGAACGAAATACCACGCAGCGCTGAAATGCCGGTAGTGAAGTAGTTATACACGGAGTGCATATTGTAGGCATCGTCATCGACGCGATCCATGTTGTAGCACCATGTGGCACCATAGACGTCTGACATATCGAAGTTGGCATCATACCACGTATTGGACCAGAAATTCTGTCCTACAAGAACCTCGTCCCTGTTGATTTGATATTGCACCTTGGCAAGTCCATTGATATAGTCCCATTTGTGGGTCTCCGACATATCTACATAAACAATATCGTCGTATGTGGAGGGTGAGTGATAGTAATATCCCAGGATATGTGAGCGCTGGTCGGCTTCGTTACCTGTGACCCAGGTAATGTAGAACGGTCCGTTGGACTCCAATTCGTAGTTACAAATCTGACCATCCACCTCCTTGGCATCTACTTTTTCAACGTTGGTAGACATCCAGGCAAAGAACTCCCGCAACTGTCCGTCTGAAAACTGGAAGTATCTGGGATTGTCTTCAATACTGTTTCCGCACAGCGATGCTGGAGGATTGCTCACTCGCGTCATCGCCTGTTGGCTGGTTCTCGTGTCTATGTAGACTGTTTCCACGGTCTTACCAGACAAGATGATGCTCTCCGTCTTTTGTTTGTTGTTGCAGATGTATCGCAGATTGACCGTTTCGTCCTGTCCCTGTGGTGCGGTCATCGTCACAACACCGCTTTTTGACACTTCCTTGTAATCGTAAAGCACCCTCGTAGAGCCTTCCGCTGAAATAAGCAGGAGTCTGACAGGATTGTCCGTGGACACATAAACGTCCACTCTGACAGTAGTCCTCCAAAAATGGGTATCGCTGATTTCGCCACCTAAACTTTCTAAGAAATCGGTACTGACACGGTCATGGTGCGTCACCTCATCGCCAGTACAGGCCGTCAACATTAATGCGGCTGCAATAATCCATAAAAAAAGTTTGTGTTTCATATTATCCTATTTGATGTTTTAATGTGCATAGAATTCTGATACAGACCGCCTTCATCCGGAACAGCAGTGATTTCAGTCTGTTTCCTTTGACCACCCACGATGCCATATAGTGATGAATGGTGCGGGTATTTTCGGTGATGTTCATTTGTCCGGTATAGTAATCGAGGGGACAGAAATACTCTATGGGATAAACCAGCAGATCGTTCACGTTGACAATCCCCCCTTCAAGCACCTTCTTGTGGTCGTAGTCAATAAAGCGGGTCACTTTATGGGTGATGTTTCCCGTGTTTTTCCCATTCCATCTGACGAAATGATGGTGGTTGTAAAAGTCCAGCATGATTTTGAAAAAAGGATGGTTTTTGGGAACAGCCACTCCTAACCCCGGATTCAGGTTGCCGTTGGGGTTATCGTAGGGTGTACCTTCCTGACATTCAAAGCCTAAAAAAGAGCCTTTGGCAAGGATGTCATCCAAAGGACGAATCACCTCCACGTCGGTATCGAAGTAGATGCCGCCGTAATGGTAAAGAATCCAGAAGCGCGCATAATCGCTGACATGGGCGTATTTCTTCAGTCGATAAGCTTCTGCTATGTATGGAGCCTGATAGACATCGAAGTTACTCTCGTTCCATTCCTTGATTTCGTAATCGGGCAAATATCTTTTCCAGGAAGCAATACACTTCTTGGCCAGCTCCGGTAAGGGATTGCCGCCAAACCAACAATAGTGGATAATCTTGGGAATCTGTTTTTCCATCATTTCACCTGTATCTTTCTTGAACAACCATTCTGCCTCACAATATACATGCCTTGAGGCAAACACTGCAAATCGTTGCCGCGTGACTGCCCCGACAAATCAAACACCTGATAAGGTTGGGCTGAGTCAAAAGGCATTTCCGTAATTCCACTGGGGTTGTAAGTATAGCCTATCCTCTTGTCCATCCACAAAAGGCGTTCACTGACAAACCGACGGACGTTCTGCACCTCGGCAGCATAGCTCCCCCATATTTTCGCATTTTCATGTACCAACTCGTTCATGACGGGCCAACGCATAAAATTCAACTTCTGAGACTCCTGTAAGCCTTCTTCTTGTTGGTTGATGTAGTCAACAAGATGAGCCTCGTTGACGCTACCTTCTCTTGCCTTTCCCCAAAGTTCCTGCATCTTGGCTTTCGCTCCAGCGTGGCGTATCACAATGTTGTCAACGAACGTGCGCATATAGCCAATGGTACTGCCGCCGCTGCGGTAGATAAAATCGGCCTTGTTGTTGACAGGAAAGGTACGCCGGTCGTTGTCGAAGGCAATATCGAAGTCCCATACGGGTCCTATATAAATAGTCTTGTCCATACGCTGCTTATACATATAAGTGCTCCAATAGGTGTCGGTATTCCCCGAGAGTTCACCAACCAGGAAATGGCTGATAAAAGTATTCAAATCCAAGTTGCTGATCCAATCTTCCTCCAACGAATTGTAGCAGCCCTCAATATAAGCCTTCTGCTGTGGTGTTATCTTGTCTTCATCAGGATAATGGATGGTCATTGGCGTATTTTTGTCCGACATAAACCAGCAGTCTTCAGTTGATGCGCGGGCATCCGCCTCAATCAGGAACGCTGTGCTCTGCTGGTCCTCACTTCCATCCTGTATGGTATCGTTGAGGTTGACGCGATTTTTGTTCACGTCGATGTGGTCACACAGTTGGTAGTTTCCCTTGTATTCTCCGTTCAGCAGTACATCCACCGATTGTCCGTATGGTGTGTAGGGCATATCCAGGCAACGGCTCATCTCAAAGGCCAGCAGGTTACGCATCAGCGTCTTGTCGCCGTAGTTATTAATGAGTGTCCATTTCCTTGCTTTGGCAGGTGAGTCGAGTACCCTTTGTTTCTTGTTGAACTTGATGCGGTATGGCTTTTTAGGGAACTGAATGGAACTGTTGCCACGCAGGCGTACCACACCCGAATCCTGCTGTAGTTCGTCACCTTTTTCGTTGATAATCGTTATCAGTGCATTGATGTTATGTTCTTTGTCATAGGGCTCTACGTTGTTCTCCGTATGGATGCTCACCGTTGGCAGATTCGTCAGCCGGTAGAGATTCGTCTCATCACCTTCCCCTTCATGGCCGTAGAACTCCAGTTCGCCGATATTGCACCGCATGTCAGACGGCCCGACATATCGGACGTACCTGAAACCTTTGGAACATGAAACGTCAACGTATGACATTTTCTTGACCGTACCTGCCTCTGTGATAATATACAGTGGCAATGCATCCATGAAGTCTGGGCTGTTGGCTCCTTCCATGACACCAAGCAGCATCCTTTCACCACCACGATTCCGATTGGCTGGTGCCCAACCTATACGGGTGATGACGTGAGGTTTGCCCAAATCGAGTCCCACCCACGCGAAACTACGGTCGTAGGCTGCAAAGTAAGTGTTAAGATCGCCGTCGAAGGCACAATCTCGGATATTGACGGTTGTTGACGGCTGTTCATTGGCATAGTCCACCGACCTCGCCGACCCAATCACTGTTCCCGACAGTTTGGCATCTTTTCCTTTGGCTGGACAGATACCGCAGAGGACAGCCATGAGTATGAGTAATGAATTTTTCATGCTATTTTTTTCCCGATTATTTTCTTGACCTTTTCTTTTATCATACCTCTCATTTCCTTATCTATACCGATAGTATAGCACAGAATACTAGTAGCCATGACTGTAACGGCAATGTTCAGAAAGGAGAAGAGGATACCGTGCCCTGTCAGCAGTTTTAATGCGACAGGAACAATCATGGAGATGACCATGACTATGGAGCATGGTCTCAAAACGTTGCTTATATAATCTCTTAATTTCAGTTTAATGGGTGGTAGCGTCAGGTACAATGTTGCTATATAGGTTAATATGACGATGCACAGATATACGGCAAATACCGACCAAGGTTTACCTCCCATCCTTAGCACCACGTAGGCTGCTGGCACAATTGTGAGCATGAGTCCACCAGTCATCATCTCGTATTTCTTTATCTTACCTGTTGCTCCTATGGCAGCAATCAAGGGACTGGCTGTTTGTTGTACCAACAATATTACGAGCAGGAACCTGAGAAATACCACAGTGCCCTCAGGAACATCTTTGAGCCAGAGGTCAAGCACCATGGGTGCCTCAACTATCAAGGGAAGACAAAGCAGCAGAAGTAAGCAGAACGTCAGCCTGCTACCACGGAATATCAACAGGTGCATTTCTTCCAGCTGCTGAGAGGCAAAAGTCTTTGTGATTTGAGGATTGATAGCAACCTGGAAATTGCGAGAGAAATTTCCAACGGCAGTTTGAGCTTGGCTGGCAGCAGCTTGGGCCGCATTGGCTACAGGTCCGAAAAACACGTTCAATAGCATGTTTGGTCCTTGTGTATAGAGTACGTATGCCAGATTACCAAACATGCTCCATCCTGCAAATGACGACATCTTTTTAAACAACGTCTTCTCAAAGAACCAATGATAACGACTTTCCTCAAAATGGCGGGTGCAGTAGATATTATAAACCACCCTGATAAGTAGCTTCTCGCCCGTGTACAAGATAGCATAAACAATCAAGCGATCATAGCCCGTCAGCAGCAGCATTCCTACGATAGCCAACTTCAAAAAAGCATCGAGAATGGAGATATAGGCAAATGCCGACATCTTTTCATGAGCAATAATAGCTGCTTGATAAGGACAACTCATCACTTCGGCTACAGTCGTAACTATACTAAGTTGAAAACACCATATTGCTGCCGACAGACGACCTTCTGGTATCACCATCTTTTCTAATATAAACCATAATCCGCCCGTTTCGCTGAGGAAGACGATGATGAGAGAAACTATGAAATGGATGTGTACACTGGTGACGAATACCTCATGAAGTCGTTTTTTGTCACCCGCTCCTAATTCAAACGTTAGGAAACGCTGGGTAGAGGCCATCATGCTGTCATTGATGAAGCCAAAGATAAAAACAATTCCCCAAACTACGTAAAAAAGACCATAATCCTCAACGCCAAGGGCTTGCAAGACAACCCTTGACGTATAGAGGTTGATACACATCATCAGAGCCATGCGGAAATACAGCAGAGCCGTATTCCGCATGACACGTGCATGGTTTGGTGTAAAAGCCATTTTTAATTTACCTCTTGTCATCCCATCCGAACGGATGTGCTGCCAAAGGCATGCGGCACAGTGGATGGTAGTCGCCCTTCAATCCAATAGGCGACGAATTGCGGATGTCGCTGACAATCTCGATGCTGGGACGGGCCTCGCTGATGCGGAAACCTTCGCCGGCCAGTATCTTCTCATAGCTCTTAGTATGCAGCTCTGTGAAGCCTACGCTGAACTCAAACTCCTCGCCATCGATATTCAAGGTGCGATAGGTCTTCTTCTCACCCTGCACGGCATTAGCAGGCAGACACTCAGCATTGATGCTCAGGAAATAGCGTACACGGGCCTTCTCCAGCTCCAGGTAACCACCCACGCGGTCGAAGCTCATCACATGAACCACGTTACGCTTTACGGGACCGAACACCCACTGCAGCATATCGTAGAAATGAACACCGATATTCGTTGCCACGCCACCGCTCTTGCGGATGTCGCCTTTCCAGGAGATATAATACCACTTTCCACGCGAGGTGATATAAGTCAGGTCTACATCATAGATTTTGTCCTGGGGGCCTTCGTCCACCTTCTTCTTCAGGGCTGCGATAGCATCGTGCAGTCGCAGTTGCAGAATGGTATATGCCTTGTGGCCCGTCTCCTGCTCCATCTCCACGAGGTTGTCAATGTTCCAGGGGTTCAGCACCAGCGGCTTCTCACAGATGACGTCCGTTCCCAAGCGCAGTCCGTAGCGGATAAAGGCATCGTGGGTGTAGTTGGGCGTACAGATGGATGTGAAGTGTAAAGGGTCTGACTTACGCATCTGCTTCGAGCAGAAACGGTCGAACTGTTCGTTCTCAGTAAAGAACTCACAGTCGGGGAACGAACTATCCAGACGTCCCACGCTGTCAAACTTATCGTAAGCGGCCATGAGGTTGTTACCTGTGTCGGCAATGGCCTTGATGTGACGGGGAGCAATGTAGCCAGCTGCTCCAATCAATGCAAAGTTTTTCTTTTCCATAATTTGTTTTTGTATACTTTTCTGTTTGTGTTTCATTTCAAGTGTTTGTATAATAGTTCTATGGGGTGGACAGCCTTGACACCAGTGCCGTCAAGAATCTGCTGACGACAGGACGTTCCTGGTGCAACTACGAATGTCGGCATGGACGATGTCTTATTCATAGTTTTCCTGACTGTTGGGAAGAGCACCATCTCGCCAATTTCCAGCGACGTTTGGTAGTGTTCCTTCTCGTAGCCAAAGGAGCCAGCCATGCCGCAGCAGCCGCTGGGAATAACATGCACTTTGGCATTTAGCAACTGGCGCAGCACCTCTGCCATCACTTCTACACCCACTAACGCCTTCTGGTGGCAGTGACCATGAAGGAAGACCTCAATGGGTGTCTGGTCAAAACGTTCACGGCTGATATGCCCGGCCTTGATCTCACGGAGCAGGAATTCGTCGAACAACAGGCTGCGCTGCCCTAATTCCCTGGCTTCGTTTCGTAGTCCTGCGGGAACCAAGTCAGGATACTCGTCTCGGAACGAGAGAATACACGAGGGCTCTATCCCTATCAGCGGAGCATCATCCGTCACGACATCCTTCAGCAGGCGCACGTTCTGATGGGCAATCTGCTTAGCATATCTTAGACATCCTTTCGAGATGGCTGCCCGTCCGCTTTCCTCGTGCTTGGGAATGCTGACCTGATAGTCTAAGGCAGCCAACAGTCCGGCGAACTTCTCTGCCAGTTCCGGCTCATGGTTGCGCGTAAACTCATCGAGGAAGAACCATACCTTCGTGCCATTGCCTGCTGGCAGCGGCTTCATCTTCCGTAGCTTTGGCAGCTGCCGCTCGGCAGCAAAACCTATCGTCATTTTAATCAGCAAGGAGGTTGGCTTCCATGTCGCCACGAGGTTATAGAGTGGTCGCACATACTGCCCCAGGGCTTCCATCTGTGCTGTTCTGGAGACAAGCCAGGAGTGCAAAGGCGTACCATGCTGGTTGTAGTAGTGTTGTAACAGTTCTGCCCTCAGTCGGGTCATGTCTACATTCGACGGACATTCGCCCCTGCAGCCCTTGCAAGCCAGGCAGGTGTCAAGGACCTGCTTGGCAATTGATAATTGACAATTGACAATTGACAATTCACCTCTCGTTAGGATTTCACGGAGGACGTTGGCTCGGGCACGGGTGGTGTTAAGTTCATCTCCACTTACCTTGAACGCCGGGCACATCGTGCCGCCGATGAGATTTGACTTCCGGCAATCTCCTGAGCCATTGCATTGCTCAATGGTACACATCAGGGCATGTGTCTGCGACTTAGCCCCCGTAGCTCCAGGAGCAGTACACTCGTCAAATGCTGCCTTCCAATTGAAATAGGTATGGTCGGTGCCAATCATCTTCTCTATTTCATACTGCTGATTCTGCTCAAAGCGCAACATCGAGTCCATCGGCAGCGTGTCGACAATCTTGTGTCGGTTCAGCACTCCGTCAGGATCCCAGCATTGCTTCACCTGCCGCATCAGTTCATAGGCCTCCTGACCATAGAGCAGGGGAATAAACTCGCCTCGCAAACGTCCGTCGCCATGCTCACCGCTGATGCTGCCACGGTGCTTCTTCACCAACAGAGCCGTTTCCTGGGCCAGCGTGCGGAACAGCGTCCGTCCTTCCTTGGTTTTCAGGTTGAGAATAGGCCGCAGGTGCAGTTCGCCCGTGCTGATATGGCCATAAAAGACGCATTTGGCTCTCAGTTTATCAAGCAACTGTCGGAAGTCCTTCATGTAGGCTGGCATACGGCTTGCAGCCACCGCCGTGTCCTCTATCACGCCCGTCGGCTTTGCATCGCCCTTCATACTGCCGAGAATGCCCAGTCCTGCCTTGCGCAGGTTCCACACCTTGCTGACATCCGAACCGTATACCCGTGTACATTTATATATCAGTCCGCTGTCGAGCAGCTCCTTCTCTAATGCGGCAGCCATGCTGTCAAGTTCTTCTCTGGTCTCCGCCCTCAGTTCTGTTATAAGCAGTGCAGCAGGGATTCCATATTGAGAATTGAGAATTGTGAATTGTGAATTGAACGAAGGATTACTCTTGCTCAGCTCCAGTATCTCGCCGTCAATCAGTTCCACAGCGGTAGGCTGATGCTTCAATGCCACCAGATTGGCCTCGAAACTCTTTTCCATGGCATCGCAGTGGCCGCAGACCGCCATCACTTCTTTTGGTGGCAACACGTCCAGGCTCACAGTGATTTCCGTGACGAATGCCAGTGTGCCCTCACTGCCTACAAGAAGTTTGCAGAGTGCCAGTCCTTTGTCTTTGTCTATGGCTTCTATGGCTTCATCGATAGCATAGCCACAACTTCGTCGCTGCAGGCTCTTGTCCGGAAAGCTTTGCTCTATCTGCGTGAGGGTTTTGCTGTCAGCCGCCCATCGCTCTAACTGAGACAGAATGGCATCCAATAAAGGCGACGACGCTCTGTAACCTGGTTCGTCTATTCTGGCTGTATCAAACAGCGTTCCGTCAGACAGGATTCCCTTACATGCCACGACATGATGGCGGGTGCTGCCATATACCAGCGAGTGTGTGCCGCAGGAGTTGTTGCCAAACATACCGCCGATGCAGCAGCGGTTGCTCGTAGAGGTCTCCGGGCTGAAGAACAGTCCGTATGGCTTGATGGCGATGTTCAGTTCGTCGCGCACCACGCCCGGCTGCACTCTTGCCCAGCGCTCCTCGGCGTTAATCTCCAGTATCTTGTTCCAGTGCTTGCTGATATCCACCACGATGCCGCTGCCCACCACTTGTCCGGCCAGCGAGGTGCCGCCAGCCCTCGGAATCAGGTCAATGCCTCTCTCCCTGGCCAGTTGCATTAACTGCTGTATGTCCTCTGTCGTCTCAGGATAGGACACACCATACGGTATCTCCCGATACACAGAGGCATCAGTAGCGTAAGCAATCTTGTGCAGGCTATCGGTATAGAGTTCCATCAGATAATCACTTCGAAGATTTTTTTGCCGTTATGCTCAGCCCAGTGCGCTTCAGCAGGCATCTTGTTTTTGGAGAAATCAAAGGTGATGAGGTAGCCCTCGCCCAATCCCCTTGTGGACAAATAGCCTGCAAGTTGATCGCGTCCACGCTCTTCGTATTTTTCGCCCCGCCATATTTTAAGTTCGATAACGTATTCCTTGCGACCGTATGTGACTACAAGGTCCATCCGGTTGTTGTTTCGAGTCTGTGGCTCTATGTAGTAGAAACCCGTCCCGTTGATGACAGGCTTTAAGAAGGTCAGGAACAGCAGACGCCCTTCGCGCTCGAGGAACGGCACTGTGCTTTCGCGATACTCTTCATGCATGAGGTCGGCGAAGCGAGTGAGCACCAACTCCATATCGAGTTGTCCGTCGTGGACATAGTTGGGTTCGAAGCGCTGCTTGCCCAAGTTGGCAATGGTCCGTTCGGCTATGAAGTAGTTATTCAGCACCTCCTCGAAGATAATGTTATGGATGCGCACCTTGCGGTTCTCGTCGCACTTGATGATGCTGAACATAGAGGCAAAGTCCATCACAGGGTTGTTGGCATCATACGTCACCGTGTCGCCATTGACAGAGATGGCGTAGATTAATTGTTTCAGCTCAGGGTAGTTCTCCAAGTTCTTCGTCATGCTGGTGAAGAGGGTGTTCTTGTCGAAGATGGTTTCCTTCGTGGCGTTCTGCACACCCTTCACAGTCCAATCCTTCGCAAGCTCCTCGTCGATGACCTTGCACAGTTTGCTTACGAGGAACGGATAGCCAAAGGTGTATTTATAGATCTCCTCACTGATAGCCTTAATGTCCATGCCTGTGTGTACGTCGTTCTCGTAGTCGGCGAGCATCTGTGCAATCTCTTCCGGGTGGAAGGTCATGTCGACTTTGAAGTCGGCGGCAATGTTCCACGGCGAGTTGTATTTCTTCTCTGCTTCCGGTCGTATTTTCAGTTTGATGTTTTTTACATCGTAGACCCCTGCGAGAATGACACTGTGGAAGGTGTTGTCCATACCTTCCATGTTCCTTTCCAAGTATTTGTTTCGCAACATTCCAAGGAAATTAAGGAACAACTGGTTGTCGCTGCTCTTATCTACCTCATCGATGGTAACAACGACAGGCTTGGAGCTTTTCTTGCAGAACTTGGTTATCGTTAATGCCAGGCCGTCAAGTGATTTTGCAGTACAATTCTCCCAAATGCTTGCCAGCACTTCATCTTCTTTAGCAGAGCTCAGTCGTCTGGCGATCATTCTTGCAAATGTTCCGACAAACGCCTCCTCCGACACAAACGCACTGTCACCCAACCCTTCGAAACTCATTGGCAGAACGAGGTATTGTTCCGACAATCGACGCCAAACCATAAAGAGCGTAGTTGTCTTTCCGTACTGTCGTGCACGGTTGATGGTAAAGTACTCTCCGGTGGCAATTAACTCTTCTATCGCCTTGAAGCGTTTCTTGCTGTTCACCATATAGTGCCACTGTGGATTGCAGCTTCCAGTTATATTGAATACCTTTCTCATGACACGATCGTTTCGTTTGCTATTTTTATTTTAGCTTCTCCACAGTCCATGAATCGAGTGTGTGACTATTAGAGGTGAAGTTCAGTCCCACGGCATAGACGGGGCGTGGGTCTGAGGCAAAAGCCACGGCGTAGTCATTCTCCTTGATTTGTGAAATGGCCTTTCCTGCACTCTTGTTGTATTTCAGTTCAAGGATGTAGATGGCATCCTGCATTTTCATGGAAATGTCCATACGCCCTGTAGCCGTCTGTAGTTCAGCGTGGACATGTGCCCCGGCGGCAACAAGCAGATTATAGAGGTTAGCCTGATAGAACTGCTCATTCTGGTTCTTATCGGTGATACTGTAAGGGATGGCTGCAAAGAACTGCTGGACGGCCTGAAGGAAATCGTCGAGAGTGTACTGTTTCAGGCGGAACCTTGTGAAAGCCCCCGTAATGGTATTCTTACCACGCGGATAGCCCTCGCAATAATATTTGTAGAGTGATCCGGCAAAGCCACGATACACCTCCTCGTTGGGGAAGCCAAGAATATACTCATCAGTGTACCGGTCGTATGCTTTTAGGGTGAGGTAGCCGCTTTGGAAGAGCACCGGCACTGGGTCTTCGATACGTTCCGTCGGCGCGTCAAATTCCTCGAGGTTGCATCGGTAATTCTCCAAGTCGGGCATCGAAAGGTACTTCGTACGTAGCAGATCAATGAGCGAAGACGGCGTGCCAGTACCAAACCAGTAGTTGCCCACATCGCCTTCATTAAAGGCATAGATAAGGCTCCATGGATTGTAGATGTCAGTAAAGTGACTGGAAAAATGGTATCCGTCATATTTCTTTTTCAGCAGAGCCAGCATGGAGTCGTAGTCGTAATGCTCTCCGTATTTTGAATATGAGAGGGTCATCTTTTCCGCCAACAGTTCAACATCTGGCCGTAGCTGTGTTTCCAGTTCCTCCTGTGTGATGCCACAGATGCCTTCGAACGTAGGATTGAATGTAAGGATGCTTAGGTTGTTGAGTTCGCTGAACACGCTGAGCTGAGAGAACTTTGAGATGCCAGTAAGGAATACGAAGCGCAGATATGATTCTTCTGCCTTCAGCGGACTAAACAAGTTGCGGATGCGGTCACGTATCTTATCCTGCAGTTCGGGGTTCTTTACGCTGTCGAGCATCGGAGCATCATACTCGTCAATGAGTATCACCACCTTCTGCCCTGTCTGCTTATAGGCGGCACGGATGATCGCGGTTAAGCGGGCATCATAGTTATATTCGTCAGGTATACTGGTTACACCCCATTGCTCCTCATGGTCTCTCAGCAGGCTGTCGATGGTGCCATGGACACGCTCGAACTCATAGTATTTGCCGCGTGACAGGTTGATACGCACCACAGGGTATTGTTTCCACTCCGTCTCATACTGGCTGATAGCCAAGCCTTCGAACAGCTCCTTGCGCCCCTCGAAATAGGCTTGTAGCGTACTCACAAGCAGTGTCTTGCCAAACCGACGAGGACGGCTCAGGAAGTAGGTTTGTGCATCGGCACTCACCATCTTCCACACATATTCGGTCTTGTCTACATACACTGAGCCTTTTGTACGGATAGTATCGAACTCTTGTATGCCTACGGCATAACCTCTTCTTGGTCTTTCTATTTGCATGACTAAAAATATTTTCAAAATTTCTTGCAGCGTAACTGCTCGGTCATAGGATTCGACTCTATATATTTAATAAAAGAAAAAATAACCCGCACTTCCCACACTCGTCACACCTGAAACGCGGGGGAACGCCCATGGAATGGGACTTTTCTGTTGTGGAGCAGGTGTGGCTTCCCCACCTAAACCCACACCTGAACCGACACCTTGTCTGCTCAGGTGCCCGGCGTAAAAATCCAGGCTTCTCACGAAAAAAATCCAGGCTTCTCACGAAAAAATCCAGGCTTCCCACGGAAAAATCCAGGCTTCCCACGGAAAGACCCAAGCTGAGCGGTTGACATCGCGTGCAAGACATTCGGTTGTAACGTCTGGCGGCCGTTGGGTGTGGGATGTGTGGGAAGTGTGGGTTTATTTTTCGTTTCACTACTATATATAGGGTGTTCAATCTGTTGCCCCTCAGTTTACATTCAACACTGTTTGAGATGACTTCTCATCATTTTAAGGCATAGCACAAAGCACGCAAAACCTAAAACACATCCTAATGTATTGTGGATGACATCATCGATATTGCAAACGCCACGTCGTGAAATCAATTGTATCAGTTCAATGGATAGCGAGAGAACAAAACCAATCTTAATGACATTCAACAGATGCTTCTTCCTTAATGCAGCACCTGCAAAAAAGCCTACTGGCATGAACAACACAATGTTCAGTATGTTTTGAGCCAATAATTTGTTGTAAAGTCCTATATAGCTTATAAGTGGGCATAGCACGTATTTCATTTCGTCATATTCTGTTCTGAAGATGATTGTTGTGCATATCACCAAAGAAACATATCCAATGAACATACATATTGAAGCTTTTCGGACAAACGTACGAGTACTAATTCTTGTATAGTATAAAAAAAGGACGATACCACAAACAACAGCGATAATTCCTATGAATAGGACAAGGGGTATTCCTGTTTCATAAGTCAAAATATAATTTATGATATATCCAAAGTCAAACTCCATTATCGGAAGCTACTTCACTTCGATGTCTTCTCATTGTCCTGTTTGCCTGTTTATTGTTTAGACATATATTCTTCCACAAACTTTTCAAGATATGCTGTGGGGTTGATGGTTTCTTCCTCCACCTTTTTTCTTTCTGCTTCCTCATCTGTTTGAATGTCCATTAACTGGCTGACTATCTTCATGGCCTCGTCACCGTTCGTAGTCTTGAAGCATCTGTCAGGATAGTGCGCACATTGATAGTCAATATAACCAACTATCAGCGGATTAAGATAGAGATATGGTACTCCAAGCAAAAAGGCCTCCGATGCCATTGTGGCACCTTCTGCTATCATGAATTTGGCATTTGCTTCCAGGTCATGCATTTTCTCCGGCGAAATTTTCAGCACATAGTCATCATAGAATGGATCCTTCACGCTTTTCTCCAACGAAACAAACACCCGGTAACGCTTGGATAACTCTTTTACAATGTTTTTCTTTGTATCTTCTGAAATGGGGTGTACCTTTAAATCGTGGTGGGCATCGTATGCAATGTAACGAACAATGACATACTCCTTCGGCTTGACGTTCAGTTCCTCCAAAACTTGAGTACTGCTCTTGAAGTAAACACTGTGCAGATATAGCTGTTCTACGTAGGCGTTGAATCGGATTTGCTTCTTCTCGTTACCCAAGTCTTTCTTGAAATAGAATGGGGTAAGGACTGCGGAACAGAAAGGCATGTAAAGTTTGTGATTCATGGCATTATGCTCTGTGTCATCTATCAGAATGCTTGGCTTTCTGAACAACCATGATGTAATAGCACTGGCAGAAGAAGCAAAGCCCATATAGATATCTGGATGAAATGTAAGCGATTTGCGTATACACCACAGAACCATTTTCAGGAGGTTCATCAGCGATGCGACTGTTCCTTTTTTCTCAGGTCGCTTGTTGCGTACGGTGTGCTCAATGCCATAAATGTCGAGCAATTGGTTAATCATCTTGCTGTCGCGGTTGGTGACGCAGAATTGATGCCCCTTTGCTTCCATCAATTTGATAAAATTGCGGTAGTAATGGACGTGAGCAGGATGATTAATGTCGATTTGTATTTTCATGTTCCAATTATTGTTAATAAGGATGTATATTTATCGTTTCGGCAAGCTAATGACCTTTTGGTATATTTCCAGTATTTGATGAGCAATGATTTCATTGGACAGCCCTTTTTCTATAATGCGCTGTGGTCCGTTGGTCTTACTCTTAAACGACAAAGCCTGCCGTATATTAACTGCAATGTCATTGGCATCATACGCAGAAAGAAAACAGCCACTCACGCCAGACACAACATTTTTTACATCGCCGACATCGACCGATACGATGGGGGTTCCACATGCCATGGCCTCTTTGATAACAACAGGCGATCCTTCACGATGGGATGTCATCAATAGACAGTTGGCTGCATTGATTAACAGATTAACTTGTTCACGGGTATATCCGCGCAATTCCACCAACTTGGCATTAGGCACGAGCGCAACAGTCTCCTTAGCCAATGGACTGTTTTTAACATCATTATCAAAAGCACCAGCAAAAAGTACAATCTGTTCGTTCTCGTTCCATCCCAGTTGTTTCCGGGCTTCTGTGCGTTCTACAGGAGTAAACGTCGTCGTGTCTACTCCACAGGGGATGACGCACTTGTTATCCTCCTTATAGGCTGCTAATTCCAACAACCAAGGTGACACAAATATATTATAGGCGGAATAACGTGCTGTAATCCTCGACATAGAAAGATTCAAACCCCTGGAATGAATATCACTGCCATGATAGGTTGTTACAACGGGAACTGTCCGCTGCAAATTAGCAAGCATTCCGCTAAGTCCATAATGAGCATGAAGCAAATCTGGCTGAAACACATGGATTTTCTTCTTTAACGACGGCAGGTTTGAAAGGTATCCATTAAAACCTTTACCGCCTACGCCAAAGAAATCAAACTCTACTCCCAATTTCTTTAGAGCCTCTACCTGCTCTGAGACAAAAGGAGAGAACTGTCCGGGTTTATTGTTTGCAACAATTAGAACTTTCATTATTTAGCCTTAATTACACTCCACAAAAACATTATACCTATTGCGACACCACAAATAAGGAAATAAGGGATGCGTTGAAGAACCTTTGAATTCTTCCACTGCGAAAGTCCGTAAAAAGCAACTATATACGTAAGAGGTATGTGTGGCATCACTTTACGCAACTCCAGACTTGCAGCAACTATACCAGTAACCAACATCTCCACCAAGATGAAAACGGTGATTGGAAGCAATTCTAATACTTTGTTTTTGAAAATGAGATAAAGTCCTCCCAAAAAAGGAAATATCATAAACAGTCTATACGTCAAACCGGCACCATAAAATTGAACCGTCGAAGGTTCCTCATGTTTCGTAAACAATGTTGGAAATGGTCCGAAAAAGCCACCGAATATGTTGACAAAGACATTAAAACCACCCGAATACGCCTTATCATTTCCACTCTCTGCCATTTTTTCATCATAGCTGCCTGAATATCGATCAGTCAAATCCATCATATATTTGATTGAGACAAGCAGCATTGCAGCAGCCCCCAAATAGAAAAAGAAAGACAACGCACTTCCATGTTGCTTGACTGCAACATAGATGCCAAATGACATGATGACAAACACCGCTACAGCCGGACGGAAGAAAAACAAGATTCCTAAGAAAAAGAAAACCAGCGGATATGCAAAGTTGCTTTCCTGATGCATTCCTCTGCAAAGATTAAACATTGTACAAATGATGAAGAAAACAAACAGTGGTTCCTTTAAGAAAGTACAATTTAACATGACAAGGAATGACGATGTGCCATACGCCATTGCACCAACAAATGCGTATGAAACAGGCATATAATGGGAACCTATACGAAATAGCAATACAGATGATATAGCACCCAGCACCATATAGGAGAAGTTAAGAAAAAACTTGCTTGGAATAATGGACATCAACAAACTGTCATACGTAAAAGCGCCCCAGTCGTCGAAATCGAATGTTCTTGCTATATACTTCTCGTTTTCCAAGAAGCCTACCTGATGTGCTCTCATGCTTCCTCTAAAGTATAGCATAGCATCATTTTTGGTCATCATAAATGTATCACCATCAAAGTATTTGGACAAAGACATGAATACAATCCCAAGTAAGATGCTATAAGTCAACACCGTCACAAATAGTGTCAATTCGGAATAGCTATGTCCATCTTCACGCGCGAAGTACAACAACAATCCCATCTGCGAGGCAAAAGCCAGAATAGTACCCGCTGCCATCCAGTCAAAAGCGCGCTGATTGGTCAAACAGGCTATCATGCCCAGCGACAGCATACCATAGATAAAGATGTTGTTGTTATGCTTGTAGAGCATTATCCCTTAATCAGGTTACGCAACTGCCAATACCAACCTAAAGCCACCAGTGTAGGCTGAACCCCCAGCACTTTCGACATCTTTGCCACACGCCGAGCCTTTGGGGTGACTGCATAATTGAGCAAGTCGACATGGCGACGAAGGATACCGCACGCAACAGGTTTGTCGTCCGGCATCAACTTGTAATAGCAATAACCTCTGCTGACCCACAGGTCACACAAATAGATTCTAATGGCGGCTGCATTGATACAACCTTTGTTGCACTGTTCCTTCCAATAAGTGAAGATCTTGTCATAACTCTCATCAACACGGATAGAGGTGGAAGTGGTGATGCTGTCCTCACGGTGGCAATAACCGTAAAAATCGAGGTTCGTCACACACACTGAATGTACATACTGCCAGAGAATCAGGCTCCATTGCACATCCTCGCTAATCAAGCCATGAGGGAAATAGAGTTCGTTGTCAGTCAAGAGTTTTCTGCGTACCAGCAGGAAGCAAGCACTCATCTGGAACAACTGTGCCTCTACGAGATAGGAAAACACGGTCTGTGCATCGGGCAAATGTGAGATATGCTCCACGTCATAGTCACCAAAGGGAGTTCTGCGACCGTCTTTCCAAATGTTCACCCCCTTGAAGATAATCAAATCTTTGCCTTCGCTGGTTGCCGTCAACAGTTTTTCCAATCCGTCATCAAACAGCCACACATCATCAGAATCGATAAAGGCTATATATTCGCCTGTTGCCTGCCGAATACCCGTATTGCGGGCACCAGAGAGTCCTTGGTTTTTCTGATGAGCCACGTGGATGCGGGTGTCGGTCGATGACAGTTGGTCGCACAACTCTCCGCTGCCGTCTGTGCTGCCATCGTCTACAAGAATCACTTCCAAATCCTTGTAGGTCTGCCGTAACACCGACTGCACGCACCGTTCTAAATAAGGTGCGACGTTGTACACTGGGACAACAACACTAATCATATATTCTACAGAGTGTCCAGGTTGCCGTCAGGATGTTCTGCTGTGGTGCCGTCCCTTTACTCCACACATCTGTTAATAATTGGGAGAGCGACGAATCTAACTGGTATTCCAACTTCTTCATGTCAGTTTCATACCATGTATCTTGAGTTTGTTTGATTTTGGGGTTCACCTTCATCCAAAACTCAATGGGTATCATGTCATACCCCGTCTTTCTGCCCATTCTATTCACCACGTATTTATAGAATCGCTTGGCAAAATAGCCCACTTTGTTTCCTGGCCTGCAGCCCAGTTGAAAAGTTGAGGGGGACTCAAACTGCCCGGGGTTGTACTTCTTTTGCCAATAGATATAGAGTTCTCTGTCTTTTGTTAAGGTGTAAGGAATCTGAAGCATATAGCAGAAGAAGTCCTCATTCAAGTAGGGGGAAACGTATTCCACGCCAAAAGCCCCTGCCACTTTCTGGACGTTGAGACAACGACGCATGTCGTTCAGACTTTGAAACGCATTGAAATCACTATAATAAGGCTTGAATGCCTCTATCCGCTGTTTATCCTCTTCGGTACAATGTAAGGAATTGACAAAGGAACCCCAAGACCGGTCTTTCTTACCTTTGCCAAGTCTGTATTTTAGGGATTCGATAAATTTCTCTTTTCTTGAAGGATTTTCTGATATCCTCATGTCGCCCATGATTTCACCTCCCCCAAGGCCTGTGTGAATGATTCCCCATCCTTCCGTTTTATAGAAATTAAAAACATCCACATAACTTACACCGAAATAGCACATCTGCCCCTCATTGGCACGGCATATCTCCTCGCGCTTCAACATACCATTCCCCCTGTCTATGGGATGGAAATAAAAGTCACAGTCATATTTGATAGCCAAGGGCTGGGCGCAAGCAAAATCAGCCGACGTTGACTCTCCCACACAATAGCACTTCTGATCAGTGTAGCCATTGGCTAAACCATAGAGGAAAGTAGAGCGGGAATCCATGCCGCCAGAGAGAGTGGTGACTTGTGGATAGTTGTATTCTTCGTTTTTCTGATACTGTTCTCGGACAGCTTTGGTAAACAGCTTGTGTATCTCGCTTGCAGCCTCATCCATAGACACGTCGATCATCTGAGGATATGGAATGGACTTCAGCGTCAGTTTTCCATTGCCGACAACCATATATTCAAATGGCCTGAGGAATTTTATTTCGCGGATATAAGTCAGGTTATCATAGAACATGCGGTGCCACAGCATCATTTTCACACCAAGACTATCAATGGCAAATGGCAGATTGTTTTCCTTGACAGCCTTCAAAGTGCCTAAAAAGGAATCAGAGGCAATGAAACAATTTGAAGTCGTATCATAATAGTAAAACAAACTATGCTTGGAAAGTAAATCATTGTATATCAAGAGCTGATCACTCTTTTTGTTATATACAACAATGAGGTATGCCCCGTGAAGCACTCTTGGGAGTTGAACCTCTTGTTCAACCATTTTGATAATTAAATCTGAAAGCGCTTGGCATGAGAACCTCTCAAAGCATTCACTTTTATTCAGAAAATACCCGTAAGACCTAATGATATATTCTTCTGACTCAAAAGAAATGGTATCATCTTTAAATTTCCCCGAGCGTGCATAGTCTTCAATGACTACTGTTTTATTAATATACTTTAATGTCATTTTCTTATTTGCTGGATTTTCTTCTTACTACTATGTTATAGACCGTGCCCCAGAAATACCGCCAGTCGGTAAGGAAAGGATGCTCAAGATAGGATTCGATATAGCGACGCTCTGAAGCCTGAATCTCGTCGAGTCCGATGGGCGTCTTCCTTTCATAATAGAAGGGAGGCAACATACCCGGCCTGACCTTTGTACGCAGTTCCTGCATTTCCGGCGTGTAGAGCGAGAAGAAATGTTCGGTCAGCGGACGCACTCCCACCCATTTCATTTCGCCCTTGAACACGTTGACAAGCATTGGCAGTTCGTCGAGCCAGGCAGAACGGAACAGTCTTCCCCAGAAGTTAACACGGAAGTCGTTTGTCAGTTTTCCCGAGTGGTCCAGCTTGTTTTTCTCGTACACATAATCCTGCAGATATTGCGAATAGCTGTGCATTGTCCTGAACTTATAGACCTCTATCCATTGACGGTCTTTGCCTACACGCTTCATTTTCAGGATAGGCGATTCGCAGGTATCATTTCTCTCTAATGGCTCTGACCGCTTACTTGCTACCACGTGCAGTGTGCCATTGGCATTCTCTTCATTCTCGATTTTGAAACCTGCCCTGCATATCCTGCCGAGAATTTCCGTACGACTGTAAGTACGGTGACGCTCGCCCGACAAGAGGAAATAGAACTTCTGAGTTGCCTTCATCTTTGGCAGCATCTCATGCCAAAAGTATGTCAAGAGAACCAAGACATTGCCTATCCCAAAAGGAAACCTCTTCTTGATGTTTCTGAATTCCTGATGGCTTGTAAGAGCCACACAGTTCAGCTGGTCGCCAATCTGCATCTCATGATTCCAGTCATCCAGGAAATCATTCAGATGGGGAATCTGGTTCAGCTTACCTTTGACACATACTTTCATTGTATAGGCCCCTGGCTTTAGAGTGATGCAATAAGGATGGAACAGACGTGCTCAATATCGGCAGCCTCCAGATAGGGATGCATGGGCAGTGAGAGCACGGTGGCACACAAACGGTTAGCAACATAGTCGTCGCAAGCCAATTGTAAGTTATGAACCGTGCATTGGGAATGATTAAACGCGGTCTGGGCATGCATGGGCTTGGGATAGTAGACCATTGAAGGGATACCCGCTTCCTTCAGTTTCTGCTGAAGCTGATTACGCTGTTCTTCGCTTGGCAACTGAATGGTGTATTGTGCCCAGCTGGAGCCGAAGCCTTCAGGAATGACGGGGGTTTTCACTTTGTCTTTCAGTAATTCCGTGTAACGGCGGGCAGCCTCGTTCACCTGCTCCACTTCACCATCGAAGGCGCGGAGCTTCACCTGCAGGATAGCGGCCTGAAGGGTGTCAAGGCGTGAGTTCATGCCGATACGCACATTGTCGTACTTGTCGGTGCCCTTGCCGTGTACCCGATAGGAATTCATCAGCTGCGCCCACTCGTCGTTGTCAGTAAACATTGCCCCACCGTCACCATAGCAGCCAAGAGGCTTGGCAGGGAAGAATGACGTGGTGCTGATATCGCCGAACGAACATGACCGTTTGCCGTTAATGCTTCCCCCGAAGCCCTGTGCGCCGTCTTCAAGTATCAGCAGACCATATTTCTGCGCTATGGCTTTCACGGCAGGATAGTTGGCCGGCAGTCCAAAGAGGTCGACGGCAACGATAACCTTAGGAGTCAGTTTGCCATCAGCCAATGTCTGGCTAATGGCTTTCTCTAAACTCACTACGTCAATATTAAACGTGATGTCATCGACGTCGACAAAAATCGGCGTGGCACCTTCCAATGCCACCACCTCGGCTGAAGCAAAGAAGGTGAAGTCGGGCACGAACACGGCATCGCCAGGACCAACGCCCCATGCCTTCAGTGCCAACGTCAGTGCGTCGGTGCCGTTGGCGCAGGTCAGGCAGTGCTTCACGCCGACATAGTCGGCCAGCTGCAGCTCCAGTTCCTTCACTTGGGGTCCCATGATGTAGTGGGCGCCCGATGCCACGCTCAGCATGGCCTGGTCAATATCGTTCTTGAGTACTTGATATTGTTTTGCTAAATCTCGGAATTGCATCTTAAATATTGACTATTTACTGATTTACTATTTACGATTTATTTCCCCTTTTCGCCTGTCAGCCTTTCTACGATTTCACCTTGTTCATTAACAATGCCGATTTGACGGGCAGGGACACCGGCCATGAGAGCGAAGTCTGGAACGTCTTTGGTAACCACGGCACCTGCGGCAATCATGGCCCCGCGGCCGATGGTGTGACCGCAGACAATGGTGCAGTTGGCACCTAATGAAGCGCCCTCCTTGACCAGCGTCTTGTTGTATTTCCCATGAACAGGGAAGTGGGCACGCGGCACCAGGACATTGGTGAACACACACGACGGGCCGCAGAACACATTGTCTTCCAGTTCAACGCCTTCATACACAGAGACATTGTTCTGAATGCGGACACCATCGCCTATCTTGACGTTGTTGCCGATATTCACATTCTGCCCAAACGAGCAGTTTTTGCCGATGACGGCACCACGCTGCACATGGCAGAAATGCCAGATCTTCGTGCCGTCGCCAATCTGGACGTCATCGTCGATGTAGCTGGATGGATGGACTGTATACATATTATTATACTTGGTGTTTTTTCTTTTTAAATATAATCTTGTTCAACAAGATGGTCTTTTTACTGATTGTCGTCAGGTTCTTGTCTTCTTCACTCCGTTCATATTTGTGCGAATAAGCAAAGCCATATCGAGCGTGAATGTTAACGCCATTCAATACAATATATTGTGGTTTGGCAGCTCCATTAATGATTTCAATCGGACTGAGTTCACTGAGTCGATGACGGTTAAACTCTCCTGCCCGGACAACGAACAGCGTACAGTCAACGAAACGCTCAATAGTGTCCGCATCTGCCAGAATACCCGCTGTAGGGCTGTCAACGAAAACACAATCATAGTGCTCTCTAACTTTATTGATTAGATCTTTGAACAATGAACTCTTCAACAACTCGGCAGGATTAGTGGGAAGTGCACCGGCTGCCAGCACGTCTAATGTAGGATACCCCTCAGGATGCCACAGCAGTTTACGGAAATCGCTTTCATCGCCACAGAGATAATCGGACAAGCCGAGCAAAGGTGTCCGCCATAGGCGCGAGGCAGAGGCCTGACGCAGGTCGCCATCTATGAAAAGAACCCGACTGCCGTCAATAGCCTTGGTTATTGCCAAGTTCATACCCACAAAGGTTTTACCTACCTCTATCTGCGTCGATTTGATGAGATACACCCTGCACCCCTTGTCAGGGAATTTGTCCGCCCTGATGGAATCCATGTTGTCACGCAGTACTCGGAATGCCTCATTGGAGGCATTGAGCATGTCATGGCCAACGACGATGCCGCCAGACTTTGCCTTACGGCCTATTCCAAAGCGCATCAGCATACTTTCCAGACTATGTTCGCGGCCAGAATAGGGAACCTCTCCCAGGAACGGGATGTCCGTGTTGCGTTCTACATCGCGACGGTCTCTCACGCTGGTGTCCGTTGATGCCATAAGGAACAACACCGTTGTTGGCACCAACAATCCAAGCATGAAAGCCGCGATAAGCAATTTCGGTCTGTTGGGAGTTGTTGCTTTGTCGCTTCCATTTGGAATGTCAATAATCTTTGTTGGTGCGGCTTTGTAGGTAGCACTGATTTCGTTCTCCTCTTTTTTTTGCAGTAGGTAGAGGTACAGGCTCTCCTTGACTTTCTGGTCTCGCTCGATAGAGGTCAGGTATTTGGCATGGCCAGGATTGGAGATAATTTTAGAAGTAGTCTGACTATGGAAACCACGTAGCGAATTCAGTTGAATGTCAAGTGATTGGATGTGGTCATCAACGTTGGCCAGAATATTTTTGCGGAGCTTAGTCAGTTCTTTTTCCTGACTGATGATTAAGGGATTCAAATCTGACGTGTACTCCAAATGGTTTTCCATCTGCAGCACCAGATTGTTGTAGAGTGTTATTTGCGACTCTATCACATTATTTTTGATGCCAGAATTGACTATCAGCAATTGATGTTTCCCAGAATCGTCATGCAACAGGTCACGAATATATTGGGCCATAGCCTTTTCGTTCGACAAACTCAGGATTTCTGCATCTGCCGCGCTTTGCTGCTGCAAATAAACATCGCTGACACGGTCGAGACTGGTTATTCCAAATTGACTCTTAAAGGTTGAAATGCTATCATCAACAATATCCAATTCACGTTCTAAAAGACGCAGCCGACTATCAATGAAGATTGATGTATTTCTTATTAATTGTCGTTTTTCTTCCAACCACTTGTCGTTATAGACTTGGATAATCAACGAAAGCACCCGTTCCGCCTCTGTAGTAGAATAATCCTTATAGGTAAGGTCAATAATAGTTGATGTTAAGGGATCCTCAATTTCTGCTAAGAACCGTGATTGTATTTCAAAAGCATAGTAAATGATTTCGTCTTCGTTATCGGTCAACTTCAGCCGACGCACCACTTCCATCATCACATCGAGTGAACCGAGGTGGCGAACCACATTACTGATTTTTTCTTTTTGCTTAACAAAACCGATCTCGCTTAATTCGTTGCTGTTAGCCTTAGTCGCGTTCTCCCCTAAGCTTTCCTCCCGTACAATAATAGCGGCGTAGCGCGTATAGAGATAAGGAGTCTTGAGCAGATAACCTAAAGCCAGCACCAAGCAGATTCCTACCGAAACCACATACCATCTCCATCTTGCGGCACATAGTTTCCAGAGATCACCTATCGTTACAAAGCCTTCTCCTTTTTTTTCTTTCTCCATTTTTATTTCCACAATAATGCGCTAATGGTTGTGAAAAGCGATGCCAGCGACACCCAAATAGATGGTTGATTAAAGATGTTGCCGGTTGTCTTTGCTTCTCGTTTGCGCTTTGGATTGGGTGTGACGTAAACCACATCGTTTTGCTGCAGGTAGAAAGCCGGGGAATTCAGCACATTCTGTCGGTCGCACAGGTTGATGACATAGGTCTGGTCCTCACCGTCCACCTCACGAAACACTTTGATATTCTCTCGCTGACCGTCGATGGTCAGGTCGCCAGCGTATGCTATGGCATCGACGATGGTAAAGTTGTCCTTCATCATGTCAATACGACCGGGACGGTTCACTTCGCCCAACACGTTAACAGATAAGTTCACATATTCCACTGTGACAATAGGGTCCTTGACTAAATCACGCTCAATAAGGCGTCGACGCAGATATTCAGCTACCTCTTGACGGGTTTTCCCCTTTACAGCAACCTTGCCTACGACAGGGAAATTGATGTCACCTTGCTCATCGACCGTATAAGCCAAGAGTTGTGCAGTTCCGCCACTTGTGCCTCCCATTGTTGTCAGCGGTTCGCTGTTCGAGCCCAACGAGCGCATGCTATTGGTTGCCGCCGTCAGGTTGAACTGTCTGACCAGCATAGGGTCAGCACTGTTGATAACAATATTTATCTTGTCTTTCGGACGCAAGCGCAATGGTTGCTCATGCTGCAATGTCATGCCGCGTATTTCCTCAGCATTCTGGAAGTAGGCCACGTTCGTGGGTGTGGAGCAGCCACTCAACCAGCAGGCAATAGCCAGTGTCAGAAATATCCGGATGTGTTTTCCCATTGCTTTCGTTACGTTCAGAGTGCAGTGGTAGGAAAAAATCATGCTTTTTTTTCGGTCAGGAAGTTGTCCCAATCTTTGATGACAACTTTCCATTGTTTCTTACTTAAATCCTCAATGACGGTTTTGGGAATCTTGATTGGATCCGACTCGTAGGCACGGACGATAGACTCTCCCAGTGTTTCCATACTGTCAACCAAGAAATAAGGTTTAACACCTTCTTTCTCTATTTCCGGATATTGCAGCCATGCCCCATTGAGAATTTTCTTCTCGCACAGGATGTATTCATACAAAGTACCACTGGAAGCATCTGTTGGCTGTATATGGACAAACAAGTCGGTTGCCTGCCTGAGTTGGAACAGCTCTGGAAGCTCCAAAAAGTGATCGAAATAGACTGCATTCAATACACATTCGTTTACTTTTGCCCTGACCAAATCAACGTAGGCCGGATCTTGGGGATAGGTGAGGGGGAAGAATAGAACCAAATTGTCGGGCAACCTGTCTTTCACTTGTCTGATAGCTTCAATCATTTCCACATGCCGATGTCCACTCATGGCCTTATAGCCACAAGTGATGACATACTTCCCTTCAACTCCCAACAGACGTTTGGCCTCATCAGCAGCTATCAGATTCTTATGTTCAATGATATACTCGATGGGCTCTACACCCAAGTCAACATGTACAATTTTCTGTTGAGGTATATTGAAGATTTTCGTGAAGTCCCTCGTGAAACGATCGTCGGGGCCGGTGACATAGTCTGCAGCATCGTAAATCTTCTGGGCCAGTTTCTTGAAATATTTGTTAATTCGGTAGACATCGCTTCCCCAAGGTGTCAGTACTAATTTGGAAGAATGCTTCTTCAAATCATGCAAGACAAAGAACAACTCAGGTCTTACATATTGGATACTGATATAGTCGAAATGCCTGTGCAAGGCAAACTTCTTGAAATGGTATTTTAACTGTATCGCTGCCGTCACTTTCTCCAGAACCGAAGAACTGGCTTTATGGTTTATGTCAAACATGTAATACTCGTCGTAGCAGGACAGATAGTCTTTGTCCAGCGTTTCCATGTTTTGCGTGTATCCCCAGAAGAAGATGTGAACCGCAGGGTTGACCTTCTTCAGGTTCTTGACAAACTGGACGACATAGACGCTCGCAAAGTTACCCAATATCAGTATGCTGTATTCCTTGTTTTTCATAGAAAATCAGTTTTTCTCATGGTCTCAATATTGATCATCTTCAGATATTCCCTCCAATCACCCATGTCCTTCCACGACTTGGCACTCACGGGGAAGCAGCCCACACGACCGCCGCGGTTCTTGATCTTCTCCATCAGATGGGTAATGTGGAAAAACTCGCCTTCAGGAATCTCCTTGATGCAATCGGGATTAAGTATATATACCCCCGTATTCACCTGATAGGACAGCTCAGGTTTTTCCGTCAACGCAGTCATCAGTCCATCTTCGCCAGTCTCAATCACGCCGTACGGAATCTTGAAACTCTTCACCATAGTGACAAGCGTGATATCGTTGCGGTTGTCTACATGATATTTATAGACGTCGCGGTAGTCCTGTTCGTTGATACTGTCACAGTTCGACACAAAGAACGGCGTTTTGATCTTGTCCTTCAGCAGGCTTACGCTTCCTATAGTACCCAGTGGCTTGTCTTCCATAAAGTACTCGATGTCATACTGGTGAGGCAGTTGGCTAAGATAGTATTTAATCATGTCGGCCTTGTAGTTGACAGACAAGTAGAACTTATGACAGCCAATGGCCTCAAACTGATCCATGATGATTTCAAGAATAGTCTTCTCGCCAATAGGGACTATAGGCTTTGGAATGACATGAGTCAGAGGTTTCAACCGCGTCCCTTTTCCACCAGCCATGATGACCACGGGCAGGTCTATCTTGTCATGACGGGGATGCTCTTCATAGTTAAAAAGGTCTGTCCAGAAATACACATCAATCAGTACCCCGCCAGCATCCACTACCGGCATACACTCGGCTCGGAAGGCAATCATCTTCTCTCTGATGCTTTCCATGCTTTCGCTGGGACTGGCATATTCCTTGTCCTTATCAATAATCGCCGATAGGTGAGCATCGAGCGGTACATTCTTGATAATGGCACGCTGAATGTCGCCTATGGTAACGATGCCCTCAAAGCGGTTATCTGTAAACACGAAGAGCATCTTCACCATCGATTCATCCATCAGTTTCATGGCATCAAGCATCGACGCCTGCGGCGAAATGATTCTGTCTTTTATTTTATCAAACATAGGTGAACGGTTTTAGGAGTTTTGAAGTTACAGGTTTTTCAGGTGTTCAGTCCATTTCGCCAACAGCTTTCTCAAACGTGTCGCAGATGAAGTCCACCTGTTCGGTTGTCAAGGCGGCATACATGGGCAGCGTTATTTCATTGTCGGTGACATATTCCGTCTGCGGCAGCACAGCACCAAGCTCTCTGTATGTTGAGAACCTGTGGGCCGCAGGATAGTGGACAGAGGTCTGCACGCCGGCAGCATGCATATAGTCGCGTACTTTGTCGCGGCGTTCCTTGGTGGAGTTGAGCAGCACCACTGGGAAAATGTAGTTGCTGGTAAACTCCTGATTGTCGGCAAAAGGAATAGCAACACCTTCCAGCTTACTGAGTCGGTCGACATAGTGCTGGCGCACCTTCTCACGTGTCTGTAAGTCGCCGGGCAATTTCTTCAATTGCTCTATGGCAATAGCAGCGCGGATATCGTCCATGCGGAAGTTATAGCCCAGGCAGGTGATGTCGTATGTGGTGGCATGTCCGCTGGCGCGCTGGTACGACATGGTGCTCATACCGTGGCTGCGTATAAGACGAGCCTTCTGTGCCATTTCCTCGTTGTTGGTGATGAACATGCCGCCTTCGCCTGTTGAAATGTTCTTGTTGGAGAAGAACGAGAAGGCTGCACAGTCGCCAATCGTGCCGAGCTTATGTCCTTTATATTCAGAGAGAGGTCCATGGCAGGCATCCTCTATCACCTTCAGGTTATGCTTTTTGGCAATGGCCATAATCTCATCCATCTTACAGGGGAAGCCCGCCATGTGAACCACGACGATACCCTTTGTCTTCGGTGTGATTTTCCGTTCAATATCAGCAGGGTCGATATTGATATGGTCGGGACCGACAATATCGGCGAAGACAGGGGTCGCCCCTACATAGCGGATGCAGTTACACGAGGCGGCGAAGGTCAGCGACGGACAGATAACCTCGTCGCCTGGGCCAAATCCGCAAACCATGCAACAGACATGGAGCGCATCGGTACAGTTTGACATGCTGACAGCATATTTCACATGCCACATGTCAAGGAACATCTGCTCGAGTTCAGAATTCTTTGGACCGGTTGAAATCCAGCCAGACATGATGGTGTCATAGGCCGCCTGGGCCTCGCGCTCATCAAAATTTAAATTAAAAAGAGGAATCTTATATGCCATATCTTACATCTTTTGGTCTAAGTTCTTGCCTTTCTCTTCATGGTCAAAGTTTGGGATGAATGCCTTGATGGCTTCTACGACATCGGCCTTGGTGAAGTCTTCGCGAGCGAAGATGCGTTCTAATTCAGCGAAAAAGTCGCAGACTTCCTGCATGCTGTGGCGCGCTGTCTGTTCCACCACGCCTAAAGCGGCGAAACGCTCCATGTCAATGGTCTCGCCGGGAACGTAGAACTCCTCGTATGCCTTTTCACCGGTGGTGTCGCTCGTGAAGTAGACAACGGGGTAGTGCAATTGAGAATTTTCAATTGACAATTGACAATTATCTATTGCGGCGGCCTTGCGCTTGGCCTCGTCGTCGGAGGCGCACTCGTCCTTTTCCAGTCCGTTGGCCTTGACGAAGTCGTCGCAGATACTGCTGAAGGTGAGCATCTGGTCTTCACCCAGTTTCGGGAAGAACACCTCGCCGCCCCTGCCCAAGATGCAAGCCAGCATGCAAATCTGACCGCTCTCCTCTGGCGAGACGAAATAGCGCTTCACATCACTCGGTGCCGCCAACGGCTGCTTCTTCTGCAGACGATGAATCCAACCGTCGGGTAGCGAGCCGTTACTGAAGGCCACGTTGGCGAAACGGGCTGTTGTCACTTTATACCTATTATTATAGGCCATCACCAAATCTTCCATGATACGCTTTGAGGCACCCATGATATTCACAGGATTGGCAGCCTTGTCGGTACTGACACAGAAGAAATGACGGGGCGGAAATTCACACAACAAATCCATCAGTTTCTTGGCCTTGATGTCATTGTTCTCAATCAGCGCCTGCACGCTATAGCGGTCCTTCTCGCTGCGCACATGCTTGTGGGCAGAGAAATTGGCCACAATGTCGAATCCTTTCTCCTCACGGTAGATGCGGGCAAAAATCGGGTCGGCGAAATTCAGTGTATAGGCACGATAGTCTTGTGGCACAAACAGTCCATCCGTCGAACGGATATCACGTGTCAGCTCGGCCAGTCCGTTCTCGTTAAGGTCAATCACAACGAGCTTGCCTGGACGGAAGCGCAGGACAGCCTTGATGAACGATGAACCTATACTGCCGGCTCCGCCGATGACACACACACTTTTCCCTTCTATCTCCCGGGTTAGCTGTTCGCTGTTGGCCTCAATAACGGCATTGAACATACTCTCAGGCCGGAATGTTACGCTTTCAGAAATGAACTTTTCTAAATTAAACATATCTCATGAAATATGATGGATTGTCACACTTTCCGCCCCTTCCGAATCAGCGACACAAAGCTGCGGAGCTTGGGCGACTTTGGTTGGAAGTCACGCACATACTGCTTGGCGGCATCGCGGTAGGCCGGATTCTGCGTTGATATATAGAGGGCTATCCAAAGGTAGGCCCTGGCATCGGTGGCTATCTTCGACTCTCTGCGCTGGTTGATGTCGGCCAGCAAGTCCAATATCTGTGTCTGAAGCCTGTTTTCCTCGGCCGTATAACGGCACAGATGGGCACAGATAAGCATCAGCGCCATGAAATGACTGCGGGCGGCCTCGTTTCTCACCTCATGGTTACGATAGCGGTAGAGCCGCGTCAGCATGTCGGCATCACGCCGGTTAATGTCTGCATCCTCCTCGCGCTTGACACGATGCCTGAGGATGGTCAGCAGATGGTTCTGCGTATACTCTATAAAATCGGTGCGGATGGCATCGGCCGAATCGCGGTTTAGAATCATCACCTTGTTTTTGTCGACATCGCTCATGCGGATATTCATCACGCCGGTGAGCAGTTCGACAGAGAGATCCAGCTGAATGGCACCACGCGACAACCTGACGCGCTCCACCACGGCCTCGTTGCCGGCGAAGGGACCGCTCGTAATGCGCACTCTGTCCTTAGCTTCGATACTGCTGATGGGGGGTGTGATGTCAAACTGTCCGCGATGCCTGACGCAGGCCTGCAGGAAGTCGCGCATCATCCTGTCGGGTACAGTGGCAGGCGCTCCATTGGTGTCCAGATAATGCCTGAGTCGGATTCGTGTCAGTTTGTTCCGTTCGTCATTGACAAGATGACTGATGTCGGCTTTGGTGGTTTTTAGAAAAACGATGTTGACGAAATCGTCAGACATACCGCTGTCGGCTTTCAGGAAATCATGGGGATAGAAAGGCTCAATGATGGCCTTCCCATCCTTCAGCCGCTGGGCATTCTCAGATTTGAGCCACTCCATGAAGCGCTTCATTTCCAGATGCGTCATGACATACCAGCAGCACGTTACATTATCGACATTCATACACCAATCCATGCTCATGCAGAATCACCCCGCATGAGCCAACCACTTGTTTTCCAAATGGTTATCCGCCGAAAGAAGCATTCTTGCTCCGCCAAAATTCCGTCATTGCATAAAAGCAACACTTTTGGCCGGCTTCCAACCTGTTTCTCCACCTTGAAGCATGCCAACGCGGAGTATCGAATACAAAATTACAAAAAACTCTTTGATTCTACGCACTTTTTTAACAGAAAAGACACGTCACCCCCCCGATTTTAACAGATTTTTTACTATTTCGGAATTCTTATCGCAGGTTTTTCACCCATAAATTTGCGGTTTCAAGTTTTTTTTCTTAAATTTGCAGCACTTTTAGATAGAAACGCAAACATGATTCATCATTTGAAACTACTCGCACTACTGGGCTGTATGTTTTGTATCACAGCTGCCAGGGCCGCCACTGAGGACCGGCTCTTGCAGCTTGAGGCCGACATGCTGCAATACATGGAGACCAGAGAGCGTGACAAGTTTTTCGACATTACCAACCGTCTGAAGGAAGGCTGCAAAGAGGCCGGCAACGAGCGCCTGTTCTATCAGGCATGGGGCAGACAGGGCGTCTACGAGGCTACCCAGCAGTACTACGAGAGTGCCCACAGCATAGCCCGGCAGATGAAAGACTATGCCCGGCAGGAAGGCAGCATCTACGGTGAATATGCGGCCATGCACACCGAAGCCATGACGCTGCTTCAAGAGGACCACTATGACGATGCCCAGAAGGCATTCCTCGAGGCCATGGACTTCCGTCACCACCACTTCCCCAATGAGAGTGCCGCCGAGGACCTGCGCGAACTGATGAAGATTGCCTACTATCGCAACGACATCGCCATGGCCAAGAACTACGCCAAACAGATGCTGGCCGAGCCTAACCTGGCACCGCACCATAAGGGCCGTGTCCTCACCCGTCTGAGCATCATGGCCTTTGAAGAGGACAACGCTGAAGAGTTCAACCACGTCTACAACGAAATGAAGTTGCTCAAGCAGACTGACAATATCAATACCATCAACCTGTATACAGAGGTGAACTACCACATCATCAACGGCGACTACAAGCAGGCCCTCATGCTCGTCGACCGGCTGGCTCCCGACACATGCGCCGAATGCAAGGCCATTATCTACCACCGGCTGGGCGACAACGAGAAAGCCTATCAGTACATGGTGCTGTATAAGCACATCTCAGACTCCATCACCCATGCCTCGCACAACAGCTCCCTGGCCAGCCTGTATCTGCGGATGAACAACGACCACCTGCGGTTAGAGCAGGAGAGACTGATCAACAAAAACGTCCACCTGCGCTACCGTTTCTATATAGCCGCAGCCACCATCTTAATCATGCTGCTGCTGTTCTTCATCTACAAGCGACGCAAGTTTATCAAGATGCTGAAACACCGCAACACCATGCTCGACTACGGCAGGAAGGGCGCCGAGAGGGCCTTGAAGGACATCAACGAGCTGTCGTACTACGAGAGCAAGGCCAACCTGCCGCTCAACATGCCGGTGAGGGTCAACAAGCTTTGCGACCACCTGGCCAACGTCACCCAGGACCATTGCAACAAGAAGGTGAGCACGGTATTCCAGACCGACCTTGCCGACGATTTCGAGATAGCCACCAACGCACAGGCCTTGGAGAAGCTGCTCCTGCACCTGCTCAACTCCTCGTCAACCTACACCGTCAAGGGCATCATCCTGCTGAAGTGCGCCAAGTCAGGCGACATGGTCATGTTCAGCGTCACCGATACCAGCAAGGTGCTTGACAGCACAGCACAGCAACGGACATCGGCCGTGTTTGCCGAGCAAGAAGACACCACCCGCGACATCAGCATGAACTTCAACATCTGCCAGTCTATCAGCCGCCTGCTACACGGACGCATCTGGCACGACACCACATACACCGACGGCACACGCTTCTGCTTCGAGATTCCCCAAGGCTCGGAGACAGCCCGCCACGCCACAGCCGGCAAACCTAACCACGCATCATAACACCCCATCAGAATGGAGAAGGAAAAAACATACATAGCCAGACGGATTACAGGAAGACTATTGCTCTGGGCAGCAATAGCCATCCTGGCCCTGGCATACATATTCATTCACTTTGAAAGTATCTCAATACGGGAATTCTATGCTGAGATATACCGCAGCAAGATGCTCACCACCAACGAGTACATGCGCCGCGTTACCTCCGACGTCTACGTGGCAGTGACCAACAACATCTACTATCTGGAACACTCGCTCGACAACCCCGACGGCCACAAGCTCACCATGGAGCGCATTGTAAAAAGCGGTACGCGCGTGCGCAGCTGCGGCATCAGTTTCATCAAAGACTACTACTATCCGCAAAAAGAGAGCCACTTCTGCCCCTTTGCCTGGCGAAACGTCGCAAACCCCGACATCGTCTATTCCCAGGACATGGGCGACGCCGACCTTGACTATTTCAACGCCGACTGGTTTCTCGACATTATCAAGAGCGACTCGGCACAGTGGTCAGAGCCGTTCTATGACGGCTACGACGAGCAGACAAGCCTCTCGGCCTACATGGTGCCCATCCACGACCAGCAAGGGCGCGTCGTGGCCGTACTGGGAGCCGACATCTCGCTCGACTGGCTCGCCGGCAAGCTGATTGAGGCCGACAGCACCATCAACAAGGAACCGATGCTCATGGCAAGCCTGTTCAATATCAAGCCTCACAGCTTTCTCATCAACCACGACGGAACCTTCCTCACCCACTCAGATGAAGGAAACATCATGAAAGGCAACTTCTACAGCCAGCTGGCATCGTGCGACGGCAGCGATATTGAAACACTCATAGGCAACATACGCGCCGGCAAAGAGCCGGAGGGCAACGGCACCCCGCGCTACATGGTCAACGGCGAGGAGTGCTTCCTGTTCTACACACCCGTGAAATACACCAAATGGATGATGGTCTCAGTGCTGCCATGCCGTGCCATCGACACGCTGGGATACATCCATGCAGGCACGACACTGCTCATCTGCCTGCTGGCCATCCTGCTCATCGTTACCGTGGCCTATTACGCCATCAAGGGCGCCACGGCACCCATGAGGCAACTGACCCGGATAACAGACGACATTGCGAAAGGCCAGTTTGACACACCCCTGCCCGAGCTGAAGCACAACGACGAGGTAGGGCGGCTGCGCGACTCAATCCAAGAAATGCAATTCACACTTTCTAACTATGCAGACAACTCAAGAAACTAAAAAAATGCCAGCAAAAACCAGGCGCCGCATACTGCTCACGGTGCTTGCGGTGCTGACAGCCATGGGAGCACTGACCATGTTCACACTGTACCAGGCCATCCAGGCCGAGGCCTATTCGCGCTACACAGGCATCAAGAACATGGCGACAGAGAAGATTGCCAAGATTATCAGGGGAACAGAGATTAACGCCAACAACGTCTTCGAGGAAGTGAGCACACACCTCGACACCCCGGAGAATGTCATCATCGCCCTGAAGAGCAAGGTGAACATGAACCTCGACGTGCGCGGCTACTTCGCCGCCTTCACGCCTAACTACTACCCGGAGAAAGGCACATGGTTCGAACCCTACATCTACCAGCCCGAATACGGCGGCTTCGACTACCGGCAGGTAGGCTCGGCACGCCATAACTACACCAAGTCGCCGTGGTACATCCAGGCAGAAGAAAGCAGCAAGAGTTTCTGGTCGGAACCTTATTATTATTACGACGGTACCAGCATGAGCGGCCACTACGTCTCGTTTGTCAAGCCCATTTACGACTCCAAGGGCAATCTGGCCTGTGTCTGCGGTGCCGACATGAAGTTTGAGTGGCTGGCCAAAGAGCTGAAGTGGGTCGACGAAAGCAGCATGAACAACAAGTTCCTGAACAGGTATCAGATGTTTGATGCACCTGATTTCTATACCGTCATCCTCAACCGCGACGGTGCCTGCATTGCCCACCCGGATAGCAAGGAAATCAACGTTACTGATAAAGAGATGCTCGCCAACCTGCAGAAGAAGAAGGACGGAATGGCCACCATAGACATCGACGGCAAGTCGTGCGTCGTCTACTACGGCCCCATAGAGTTCGTCGACTGGTCGGTGGCCGCCATCGTGCCTCGTAACGGCATTCTGAAACCCCTGTTCCCCTTGGCTGCCATGTCCCTGCTGATGGTTGCTGCAGGCATGATAATTGTTTGGTTCGTATGCAAAAGATAGTCAGAAAAATATTCTCAGCGCCTTCCATCAAGCTCAACTCGCTGGTGGTCCTGGAGATTGTCATGCTGCTCGTCGTCTCCCTCGGCGCACTGTTCACCTTCACCCGCAGGGCGCTTGTAGAGGAATCGAAGATGGATGCCGTGCAGCGACTGGAAGGCACCGTGCAGAACGTTGACAACATCCTCATGAGCATAGAGCAGGCGGCAGGCAACATCTATTTCCACCTGGTGGAGCATCTCGACCAGCCCGACCACATGGCAACATTATGCCGCCGGCTCATTGAGAGCAACGCCAACATTGAAAGTGCCGTCATAGCCTTCAAGCCCAACTACTACCCCGACCGCGAGCTGTTCATCACCTATATACACCGCAAGAAATACAACTCGCCGGAGCTGGTCTCGTCAGACAACCCCATCAACTATCCATACACCAAGAAGCAATGGTTTACAGAGACCATGCGCACCTGCCGCCCGGCATGGATGGACCCCGGGCATAACAACAAGCACGGCCTGGAGCCTATCATCACCTTCTGCCTGCCCATACGCGACCACAGCCAGGAATGCGTAGGCGTCATCGCCGTGGGCCTGTCCATCAACCTGCTCTCACAGATTGTGCTCGAGACCAAGCCCTCGCCCAACAGCTACAGCGTGCTGCTGGCTAACGACGGCTCCTACATCATACACCCCAACCACAAGAAACTGGCAGGCAAGAACGTGTTCACCGAACCCGACGTCAGCGAAGACCCCTCGGCAGTAGAGGCCGCCAAGACGATGCTGAAAGGCGAAACCGGCGACATGTCGTTCCACATGAACGGCTATAACTGGTATCTGTTCTACAAACCCTTTGTGCGCAACAGCCTTCCAGGCCGCTCGATGGAGGAGCTCAAATGGCACATAGCCACCATCTATCCCTTTGAAGACATCTTCGGCGAATACTACCACCTGGTGCTGCATGTCCTGGGAATAGTCGTCATCGCCCTGTTCGTGTTCTACCTGCTCTGCCGCACAGCCATTCGCAAGCAGCTCAAGCCACTGATGTACCTCACGGAATCGGCAGAACGCATTGCCGACGGCCACTACGACGAAAACATCCCTAACGTCAACCGCGACGACGAGGTAGGCGTGTTCTACAAGCATTTCCAAATCATGCAGAAAGAACTTGAGAAAAACATTGCAACGCAGGAAGAGCGCAAAACCGTCCAGAACCAGCGCCATGAGGAGCTGGAGAAACACTACCGGCAAATCATGGACGAAGACCAGATGAAGACCACTTTCCTGCATAGCGTCACCAACCGTATGATAGCCCCCTCAAAAGCCATCTTAGACAGCGTCATGAAACTCTGCGACAACTACCAGACCATGACCGTGAAGGAGGCTGAAAAAGAGACAGAGAACATCAAGCAGCAAAGTGATGCCATCATGAAACAACTCGTCAAGATTTCATATAACGAGACAGGAAAGGAGGACAACCATGAGTGAATTAGTAGTACGCCGCACCCTGGCCAAACGGCTCACACGCACCATTCTGACACTGGCCGTACCCCTCTTCATACTGGCCTTGGGCGTTTTCTATCAGCATGCACGCACGCTGCTGCACAAAGAGGCTATTGAACGTGAGCATACCATCCTCAGCACCACAGAGCAGCTCGTTGAAAACTATCTCACCGCCATAGAGACAGCCGCCCATTCAAACGTGTGGATGCTCGAAGAGAACTTCACGCCCGACTCCATACCCACACTGGCCCACCGCCTGGTAAGGCTCAACGGCAGCGTGCTCAGCTGTTCGGTTGCCACCGAGTCCGACGTGTTCCCCGGCTACAGCAGGTTTTCCGTCTACTCCGTCCACGATGGCGACACCATCATCACAGCCCTCGAGCCAGAGTTTGAGTATTTCCAGAAAAACTGGTACAAAAAACCCATGCAGACGGGACGCCCCTGCTGGATTAACCCGTTCAGCGACTTCAACGAAGGCGTCATCAACCATCACGATGCCGTAGGCTCCTACTGCATACCGCTGCGCCCCCACGGCAACCGCATTGAAGGTGTGCTCTCCGTCGACTTCTCCTTCCAAGTGCTTCGCCAGACTATCCTTGCAACCCATCACCCCTACCCCAGTTCCTACTTTATGCTGCTGGGACCGGTGGGAGGCTATCTCATACATCCTGAGAGCAGCCTGCTTTTCAAGAAGACCATCTTCACGGCCACCGACTCCGTTGAGCACCCTGACATCATAGCTCTTGGGCGGGAAATGACAAGCGGCAAGTACGGCTCCATGCATGCTGACATTGACGGCGTACACTGCCACGTCACCTATATGCCCGTCTATAACACCGGATGGAGCCTGGCCCTGGTGTGCCATGACGACGACGTCCTGGCCGACTACAACCACCTGACCATCCTCATGATTGTCTTCGTCTTCATCGGCATGCTCTTCATCGCATGGATAACGCAAAGAGTCGTCCAGCGCAACATACAGCCACTGAACGAACTGATGGACGTGACAAAGAAGGTGGCCGACGGCCAATTCCACGCAGAGATACCGCCCACCGACCACAAGGATGTGATAGGTAAGTTGCAGAACGCCTTCCGGAACATGCAACAGGCTATCGTCACCAAGTTGAGCGAGATGAAGTTTACCGAAATAGAAATCAACGAGGGAAACGCCGAACTGGAACGCGTCCTGCCCCTGGCCCGGGAAGCATCCATGCGCAAGCAGGTCTTCCTGCAGAAGGTATGGAACCAGATCAGCATGCCGCTGAACATCATCGGCGGACTGACTCAAGTGCTACAGGACCACTTCGCAGCCCGCGACAAGAGCCTGTCGGCCAAAGAGCCGCTTCAGAGCGAAGAGATGACCAACATCACCAAGACCATGAAGCATCACGCCGTTCACCTGCACCGCATGGCACTGATGCTCTACGACAGCTCCGAAACCAGTGCCGACGACGACTCACGCTACAAAAGGAAAGACCGCATATCGTGCAACGAGATGGCCCGCCATTGCATCAGTATCACAGAGAAGCAAGGTATAGCCAGCAACATCAGTTTCGACACAGAATTGCCCGACGACTGTTACCTCACGACCAACAGCCACTACTTAGAGTACACCATCCGTGAGCTGTTATACAACTCGGCTAAGTTCTCCGACGCGCAGCACATCTCACTGTGGCTGACACAGACCGACACCCACGTATGCTTTGTTGTTGAGGACATAGGCCCGGGCCTCCCTGAGAAATCCGAAGAGATGATTTTCGTGCCGTTCACAAAAGTCAACGACCTTTCTGAAGGACTGGGCCTTGGCCTGCCGCTCTGCAAGAGCCATATAGAAAAACTCGGCGGCTACGTCACCTACGATGCAACCTACAAGGAGGGTTGCCGTATCGTTATTGAACTACCTAAAGAATAAAAACAAGTAGCACCTCTAACATCGGGCCTCCTGGAAATTAACCAGTTTAGTGCCAAATGTTAGAGGTGCTACTTTTTTTCCCCTATTACTTGAACGGCAGGTACCAGTTCTCGGGGTTAGTCAGGTCTTTCTGCGGGTTCTTGAAAGCCAGCTTGCGAGCCAGCCACAGGCTGCCGAAGTTGCTGCCGTAAAGCCCGGCCTCGTTCTTATGGCGGGCCAGACGGCAGAGGTCGGCAAAGCGGTTGCCCTCAAAGGCCAGCTCCAGGGCATACTCGTCGCAAATCAGGTCCTCGATGGCGTTGATTGTGTCCTGCTTCGTCGTTCCTACAGACACACTCTCTGTACCGGCAATCTCCTTCATCTTCTTGCCAATGACAGTGCTATAGGAGTAGGGCGACTTGTTCTGCGTATAAGTGGCCCTGGCCAAATCACTGGCGGCCTTGCCTGCACCGTGACAGTGGATGCCACAGGCTCTTTCCATCGGGAAGCGCGTGAGGAACGAGTCCTTCAGCAGCGGATACTCATTGCGCAGCAGCGACTTCGTATCCTCCGTCATGTAAGGAGCACCGTCGGAGGCGCCCTCCGGGCGTACCAGTGCCTCGCTGATACCGTCCTTCAAGATGGCGAAGGCTGCATCGCACATACCTAAGCGGTTGAAGGCCTCAGCCAGGCGGAGCAGCACTGTGCTGTTGCGGTAAAGCACAATATTGGCATAGTCGTACTTCTTAATCCACGTCAGGTCGGTATCGTCAATGCTCTGCTGGTCGATGATGCTCCTCAGACGCATGTCGCCGCCACGGCAGCTACGAATACTGTCATACTTGTTACCCGTTCCATAGTTGACATAGTAATAGTACTCGGTAGAGTCAGACAGAGAGTTGAGCGTAGCCGACGGCACCAGTTGGATATTGGTGACGAGTGGCAGACGCGACCCGGTACGGCGATAGCCTGATGCCTCGTCAGGGGTAGCATAGTAATCAGCACCGAAGATGAGGGGCAGGTTGGTGATAGGACCGTTCTGTGCAGAGACAGCCATGGGAATATAGGTAATGATGTCCGACACGGTGTTGGCGGCAAAGATACCTGACCATGCAGGCATATTGATGTCGAGGACATCACGCTGGTTAGGCAGATCACTGTCGCTGTTACCGCCAAATAAACTCGTTGAGTTCTTCGACCGCATGGGTGCAGCAAAATACGAGCCGGTGCTAGTCTCTGGAGCAACTGTTGTCAAGTAGGTAATGAAATGAGAAGCGGCACGACCGTAGTTGCCTACCTCCAGATACATATCGCCCAACACCACGTCAACAGGAATGAAGCAATAACTGGGACGAATGGTCTTGTTCTGGCTCCAGTTGGTGTTGCCAATATTCAAGTTGCCCGAATAGACGGAAGGAACAGTAAAGCCGGTGTACTTCTCAAGGTCAGGAGCTAACTCTGATACGATGCCATTGATATCAAGTTCCGGATAGTTACCGTTGTCAATCTGCGAAATCTGTGTCAGCGGCTCAGTGAAGAAGGGCACCTTGCCGTAGTTACGTGCCAGCTGCATATAGGCCCAGGCACGGATGGCCTTAACGGCAGCATACTCATTGATAACCACATTGGTGGCACCAGTGTAAAGTTCCGTATTACGGTGGGCGATATAATAGTTACAGTTGTTGATGACACGGTAATAGACATAGGCCGAATCATACTTGTTAGCCGTCGTGGCCGAGAAGTCGGCCAGCTGACGCAGGTAACTGTCACTGCTGGTAGTCAGTTCTACCAGGTCGCCGCGCACCTCTCCCTGCAACACATACTGGTCGGCCAGCTGCTGCATGGCCTGGAAGATGCCGAAGGCATAGGCCAGCGAGTCGGTCTTTTCGCCCAGCTCCGGGTCAAATATCTGCCGCGAGCTCTCTGTTTCAAGCATGTCCGAGCAGGACACCGAACCACAGATTACGCAGATTGCACAGATAAAACTATATAACTTTTTCATAATCATCTTGTTCATTTAGAGGTTAATCTTTAAGCCTAACATCACGCTGCGGCTGTGAGCCAGCATACCGGCATCAATGCCCTGATAGAGCACGCCATTACCCAGAGAGAATTCGGGATCGCTGCCCAAATACTTCGTAACCGTAAACAGATTCTGACCCTCAGCCCACACCGAGAAGCCCTGGAGCCAGTTGGTCCACGACTCAGGAACGGGCACACGGTAGGTCAGCCTGACGGTCTTCAAGCGCAGGTAAGAGCCATCTTCTATCCAGCGGTCGCTGAAGCGGTTGTTGCCCATGGGGTCGCCATAGACGGCACGCGGCATACTGGCCTGCTGGCCCTCATAGCGCCAGCGGTCAAGCTCGGCCACCTGTTGGTTGTAGAAGTTGCTGCCCGAGTTAAGCACCATGCGCTGGTAGTTGAACACATCGTTGCCCAGCGAGTAGTTGAAACCCACGTTCAGCGTCAGGTTCTTGTAGTTGACAGTGGTAAAGATGTTGCCGTAAATGTCGGGATTGGGATCGCCGATAACGGTCTTGTCAGCCTCGTCAATCTTACCGTTGTTGTCAAGATCCATAAAGTGCATATCGCCAGCCTTGAACGGAATGGCATTGCCAGCATTGTCTTCCATGTAGAGGTACTGTCCGTTACCGGCAGCAAGGGCGGCATTGTCATCGGCCAGAACGCCCAGCGTCTTGTAGCCATAGAACAGTCCGACGGGATTGCCTACCGCCGTCAGGATGTTGTTGTCGCCATAGACAGAGCTGGTATAGTTGCCGTCGGGCAGCTCCGTCACCTGGTTCTTGTAGTGTCCTACAGAAGCGCCAACCTCCATGTTCCAATCCTTGCAGACCACAGGCTTGAAGGTTATAGAGGCCTCAAAGCCCTCATTCTTGAGTTTGCCGCCGTTGCTCCAGTAGCGGTTGATACCGCCAATGGGGTTCGAGAACGACTTCAGCGTCAGCAGGTTGTCGGTCTTATGCAGGAAGTAGTCAAACTTCACGCCAATGCGGTTGTCCACGAGATAGGACTCCAGACCGATGTTCAACTTCTTCGTAGACTCCCACTGAATCTTGTCGTTACCGATGTTTGTCAGCTGAGTACCGATAGCAGAGTTGTTGAAGCGCACGCTGGTATAGCTGGTACGGGCAGCGTAGTTGCTGATACCGTCGTTGCCGCTGATGTCGAAGCCGGCATTCAGGCGCAGATAGTTGATACCGACATGTTTGGGGAACCAGCTTTCATTGGTCAGCACCCAGCCCAGCTGCACACTGGGAAAGATAGCCCACTGCACGCCGAAGAGCTTCAACCCGTTAGCATCGCTGCCAAAGCGGCTGTTGGCCTCGCCCAGCAGTGAGACGGTAGCGAAATAGCGGTTCATGTAGTTATAGTCCACATTGCCATACCACTGTATCTGTGTCCACTCGTCGTTAGCACCTTCGATAGAGCGGAACCCGCCCCAGCCCAGCGAGGGGTTCTTGTCGCTGGTAGAAGCACTCGTCGACTGCACGCCAACGTTGTTGCTGTCATAGGAGAAGGTGTTGTAGCGTGCGCCGCCAAAGGCTGCCAGGGTGTGGGCACCATACTGGTGGTTCCAGTCAAGCTGAAGCTTGCCCACAAAGTTGTTCTCCTTTGAGAACAGCGACTGCGTCTTAGCATACACACGGCCCAGTCCGGCCAGGTTGAACGAGGGGACACCCGTCAGCGGACGGAAATAGCGCTGTGCCACACGGTTCAGCGTATAGCTGCCCATGGCCGTCACCTTCAGACTGGGATTGATGGTAAAGGTAGGCTCTACGCGCACATTAAAATAGGTATCCTCCAGACGGTTCTTGTTGTTGCCCTTGCCATATTCCAGAATGGCCGTGGGGTTGGCCAGCGAATACTGCGAGCCCAACTGCGAGAAGATGTCGTCATAATCAGACAGCAGCGTCGAGGCATTGCCGTTGTTGTCGCGCTGGTAGGGAGCCACCATCGGCGACTTGATAAGTGCCAGTGCCGTGGGCGACACCACGGTGCCCTTGCTGAAGTCCTGGGGGAATCCCATATCGAACACGTCATTGTTGGTGCGCGAGATAGAGATATCGAACTTCGTAGCCAGATTATAGAGGATATTGATGTCGGTGTTAAAGCGCACGTTCATCCGCTCGTAGGAGTTTTTCGCTGCAGCATAGTTGGCATCCAGATAGCCTACTGACAGGTTGTACATACCGATATCGTCGCCACCCTGCACGTTGATGCTGTAGTTCTGGGTGAGCGCGGCTTCATAGACCTCGTCGCTCCAGTCGGTGTCATTGTCGTACTTGTGAGTACGGTTCCACAAACGGTTAGGGTCAGTGTTCAGATAGTGGAAGTCGATGTCCTTGCGGCTGATGCCGTCGATGGTTCCCAACATCTCGGTAGCGTAAGTACGGTACTGGGTAGCGTTCATCAGCGTCGGCAGCTTAGGCACGAAGGTGTAACCGGCCGACAGGTTGGCATCAATGCGGGTAGCCATGGAGTGACCGCGCTTCGTCTCAATGAGGATGACGCCATTGGCACCACGGGCACCATAGAGGGCGGTGGCATTCTTCAGGACGGTCACCTTCTCAATGTCGTCAGGGGCGACGTTGGCCAGCACGTTGTAGAACTGACCGTCGTGCAGGGTCTGGCGGTCACGCTGCATGTCTATCTCAATGCCATCGACCACAACGAGCGGCTGGGCATCGGCCGTGATGCTGTTCAGACCGCGGATGAAGATAGCTGCACCGCCGTCCAAGGCTGCCGAGTGCATCACCATGCGCGCATCGGCACCCAGCTTGCTGGTCATTTCGTTGTCAACGCTTACACCAAAGTTAGTGATCTGGGCCGTTGACTTGGCCGTGTAGTCAGTACCCTTACCGTACATAGGCAGGAACTTGTCGCGAAGCATGCCAATTTCCACCTTCTGTCCGTCAACACCGGCAAGGACAGCCACCTGCTGCGGCATATACTGCGGTGTAAAGACATACAAAGCCGTTGAGAAGGCAGGTATCTTGATTTCAAAAGAACCGTCTTCCTCGGTCATGGCCGTATAACGGATATACCCCAGGGCCTGCAACTGTACACCGGCCAGAGGCTTGCCTGTAGCAAGGTCGGTCACCACACCCCTGACGACCACCGTGGGGTAGTTGTCCTGCTTGACTTTCTTCACAGGTTTCTTGATGGTGGTCTCAACCTCTTCGTCATCGAGATCGTCCTGTGCCATGACGGGAAGGGTCATCAGTCCCGATGCCATTGCGCAGAGCAGGAACCTACGCCCCACATTCTGCATAATATCTAATAGCGTACTATTCATTGTCGTTCGATTTTAAGGAATTCAGATAGTCGTCATACTCTACCGGACGCAGGATGAACCCCCAGATTCTAAACTCACGCGAATAGGGAGTGGTCTTACGTATCAGGTCGATGGCTGGGATGGGCGACGTCACACGAATATGCGGGGCAATATTCTCACTGCTGGAACCCAGGCCCTTGTAGCAGATGGGGAAGGTGAAGGTACCCAGCTTGATGGTGTCCGCCACGTTGGTTTTCAGCGTGTCGTTCATGAAGGCTGTTGTCAGGTTCAGCGTCTTGGGGTTGTTGTCGCCGGCCTTCGCGCTGAAGTTGTAGGTCTGAATCTTGTTGCTGGCATCCGTATAGGAGAGCGAGAAGTTCATCGGCGTAATCTTATTGACACCGGCACGGCCTATCACGTAGGGAAGCACCACGCAGTAGATGTTATAGGAGCCGCTGAGCACGTCGGGCAGCGACACCATCATGTCAGGCAGACTGACGTCCTTGTCATTCTCTATGAGCGCATAGCGGTAGCTCGTGTATTCCGGACCGAGGATGGCCCCCGTCGGGTCTGTCACATTCACATAGGTGACACTCGAGGCGAAGGTCTTCAGCAGGTTGTGAGTCATAAGCGACGTCAGCTGCGGGTTGTAGCTGTCCCAGGAGGGGAAGGCCAGGCTGTCCACCACGCGGGCAATGCCGTTGCTCATCACCACCGGCTCGCCCACCAGATACCGGTCGAGAATCTCAGAGGGAGTCGACAGCTTGGTGCGGTTCGTCGAGACGATGGTATCCTCCATCGCCGGGTCTTTCTCCATCTCGCCGAAGACACGGGCGTTGTAGGTGTTGCTGTGGCTGAACACGAGGTTGCTCAGGAGCTCCTTGCGGGCCAGCGAGTCGCTGCGGTATGCCGGATCAGCCAGCGTCACGGTCTTCTGCTTCTTGTCGCTGGCCTTGGTATATTCCGCGGGCAGCTCCACCTGCGTAGCAGCAATATAATTATAGAGCGACTTCACCCTGTTGTAGAAATCCATATAGGCCTTGTTCGTGGGCAACAGCATGGTGTAGACGCTGTCCTCGTTCTGCAGGTTGGCATTAAGTCCGCTGCGTCCGAGGATAGAGTTACTGGTCACCATGACCGAGTCGATATAGGTCTGCACGCCATTGACGATGGGACCTTTCTCGCTGCTCGACACGTCGAGCGTAGTGACCTCATACCGCTTGATGTAGTTACGTATGGAGTCGATGTCGGTGCCCATGGTCAGATACTCGTAAATGTTCGGATAGAAGGGTATCTCGCTGCCAAGAATATGCATGACCCCATTGGAGCACGGCACATTGGCCTGCGTCACGTCAACGCCGGCAAACTGATAGGAGCCGTTGCCGGAAAAGGTGAACGACTTGCCGTTGAGCATCAGCACGCGCTGGTTCTCCAGGTCGCCGGAAGCCACATAGTTGTACTCGGCAATGTGGTTCTTCACAAACTGCTCGAGCAGCAGCGAGTCGCTCATGCCGGCATACTTCGCCATGTCGAGGTTGGTAGGTGCCCAGATGGTGTAGGCCCTGGGCTGCTGCAGGTACGACTGGTAGCCCGTGCGTTCCACGAGTTCACGGAAGCTGCTCAGCTGCGAATTGCTGCTGATGTTGTCCCACAGCGTCGAGGCTGCCGACGCGGTGGGAGCTTCGGGCACCTCGTTGTAGTCGTTGAAGTCGGAGCACGATGTGGCGGCGAGCATGCCTGCCGCCATCATCGTTACACCTATATATTTATTTACTTTCATACAATTTTCAATTTTCAATTCTCAATTCTCAATTTTCAATTGATCAGTACCAGTCTTCCGAATACGTATCGTTGTCGACGACATCCACAGGTGCAAACTCCACAAAGTCGAGCTGCCACTTCAGGTCCTTGTCATCATTGAGCACACTCTTATAGCGGAACCAGTAGTCCTGGCTCTGCTTCATATTCAGGCGTCCCAGCACACGGCGCAGGCCGGCGTTACGGGTGCCGCGCCGCATGTTATACTCCAGCGCCCACACGCCGCTCTTCTCGGTGGCATTGTTCTCGGCATGGTCTTTGAAGCTGTACGGACCACGCATGTAGCCACGGTTGTGCAGAGCCACGTCGGTAGACACGCCCTGGTCGTCCTCCACGGTGAAGTCTGTCCAGCCGATACGCGGGTCGTCTTTCAGAATGCGGGCGTCAAGAGGAATACCCATGGCCACCATCGACGACAGCGTAGGTGCCGTTCCCATGTAGAACTGCATCATGCCGCCGTGGTCCATCGGTGCGTAGTAGAGGCGCATCTCGTAGGTTCCCGTCGGCAGCGGCGGCATCTTGATGGCCAGGTCATACTTGCCCCAGCCCTGGAAGGCGTCAGCCTGCCAGGCATTGTAGCCGCCTTTCACGTTGTAGCGGATCTTATTGCCTTCGGTAAAGCTCACCACATTGTCGAAGAAGTCAAGGGGGAAGGCCACACGGGCGCCGGCCTTGGAGGGGCTCAGTGCCTTACACTCGTCCATGGTCATGTTGCGGATGTTGTTGTTGATGAACTCCGGCAGGAAGGTGGTGGCATCGAAGCGCATACGCTCATGCAACACACCCTTCGGCACCAGGCGGTCGTAGAGCAGCATACCGTCGATGGCATGGATATAGCCGTTCAGGGCGTGTACGTTGGTGCGGTACTGCTTGTTGATGTCGCTACGCAGCACCTTCACGCCGTCACGGTTGTCAGCACTCTGGTGCATGGCATCGCTGCCGTAGCCGTAACGGCCCTCGTCGGGTTTGGGCAGCTCGTCGGTCAGCGTGTTATAGGCACGGTAGCGGTTGATAAAGATATTCTTCGTACCGCCGGTGTACAGGGGCTGCCAGATCTTCATCATGGTATGAGGCAGCAAGGTCTCATAGTAGTCAAAAGGCTCACCGCCGTTGACGTAGTTCCAGGTAGACTGGTTAGAGCGGGTCTCCTCATAGACGAGCTGATTCTCAGGCATACCGGCCTTCAGTATGTGGTAGGCCACGAACATGTGCAGGGCATTGAACTCATTGGTGTAGTCCGAGCCTGTACTGACATCGATGCTGTTCTCCTCAAGGTAGTCATACCACTCGCGTGCGTTGCCGTACTTCTCGTTGGCATAGGCTATGAGTCCGTTGATGTCCTCGCTCTTGCCGTCGGCACGCAGGGCGCGCTTGATAATCTCGTCGGGCTCGGCAAACAGGGTGAAGCCCACCAGGCACTCCTGGGGATAGTAAAGCAGGGTACCGTCAGTATCGGTATAGTCGGCCATTTCGTAGGTCTTACCCTTGCTGGTAACGCGCATGGCCTCGTCAAGGCCTGTCATCTTCAGAGCCTGTATAAAGATGCTGTAGTCGTCCTTCAGCAGCTCAAACTCGCTGCCCATGACACGCGAGCTGCGGGGAATGACCTGGTCGATGATATGGACGATGCCGTTGGTCACTACCGAGTCAGGCTCTGTGATGACCGAGGCACTCTCGATGGTGACACGTCCCAGGCTGTCGATACTGTTCTGTGTGTTGACGGTACGTCCCAGCATGGTGCGGATGGTGGCGCCGCCGGCCATCTCCACCGAGTTATGGACGCCCGTTGCCAGGTGGAAGCGCGCGATGTCGTCGCAGAGGCTGTCGCTGAGCCATGTCAGCTCGGCATGCTGTCCGGCAGCCAGCTCGCCGTGGTCTTCCATGCTGTTGTGCAGCACGACGGCCGACGCGTCGCGGTAGAGGCTGTCAATGTAGACGGTGATGGCATCGTTGGTGGGTGCATAGCAGGTGTACTCACCGTACGACGAGAGACTGCGGTCCTGCCTGGAGCGCGTCAGGATATATTCAAACGACGTCAGCTGGCTCTTGCGGTGGATGTAGTCGGCAGCGGTCTCGCCGGTGGCGGTAAACATGTCCGACTCGTCGGGTTCCGGGTTGCAGGCCGTCAGCAGCGTCATGCCCGTGGATGCTGCCATGATGGCGAGCCATCCGAAGAGTTTGTTCATTTTCTTATTCATATTGAGTGTCTCCTTCCTTTACTTTCTTTCATACTCATTAGAACTGCCGTATGCAGGATTCTGCTTCAGGCCCGGACTAAGAATCAGGTCACGGTTGGGTATGGGCAAATACAAGTAGGCCTCGTTGCGCATCTTGGCCTTGATACCCGTGCCCTGAGTTCCGCGCCCGCGAATTACCAGGTTCAGCATCGTTTCGTAGTTTGAGGGCAGCTGTCCTTCGCCTAAGTCGGCCAGCAGAGCATCATAGTTCACGCCCTCCACATGGCGATAGTTGTAGCGCAGCAGGTCGTACCAGCGCTTGCCCTCAAAGCAGAGCTCACGCAGACGCTCCTGAAGAACCAGCTCCTCCATCCTCGTCTTGTTCTTGAAGCTGTTGGGGAAAGCCGACCATCGCAGCGAGTCGCCATTGGTGCAGGAACGCTGGCTCACGGCAGCAATCAGTTTCGACGCGTCCTGCAGTCCCTGCAGAATGGTTGTCTGCTTCTCGGCAAGTGCATCGCCGGTAAGTCCGGCAGTGACGGTATCTACCATCTGCACCATAGCCTCGGCTTTCATCAGCATGACATCGGAGAGGCGATAGACAATCCAGTTCTGATCCAATCCGCCAAAGGCACGTACGCCGGCAGCGCGGTTCTCGGCCGTGGCCGTTGACTTGGAGTTGAGTGAAATCATCTTGCGCACGTCAAAGTTGTCGACACCGGTAGTATTGAAGATGTCAGTGTAGAAACGGAGGTCGTTCTCAGGATAGACCACAGAGCCTAAGTTCATGTTGGGATGACTGCCGGCAGCCTTGAAGATGCCGGTGGTCTTGAAATAGCCTGCAGTAGACTGGTCGTTCTTAAACTTATGCAGGAACTTGCAGATAGCCGCATTGCTCTCGCACTGTATCTCGAAGATGCTCTCTTCGGCATTCTGTTCAACAAACAGGTCGTAATACATTGAAGTCTGAGGAGCCAGCGGATACTCCGTAACCTGCTCTTCACGCCCCACGACATGCTGGCTCTTCTTAGAGGCAATCACGCGGTCGCAGTACTGGGAGCACAGCTGGTAGTCGGCATCGCTGTGCGTCACCGAGGCGCGCCACAGATAGATGTCGGCCAGCAGGGCGCAGATGCCGTCGTAGGTCATCCAGCCCACACGGCGCCAGTTGCCGCCACGGTACGGATAGCTGCTGGCCTGCAGGGCATTGCCGGCGGCCTCTTCCAGACTCTCAATACACTTACCCAGGACGTAGGCCGGTGTCTGCTGAACCATCTGGCGGTCCTGGCTGCTGGTCATGTAAGCCTCGTCAACGTAGGGCACGTCGCGGAAGTTACGCACCAGGTAGAAGTAGCAGAGCGAGCGCAGGGCCAGCATCTGCGAGCGGTCGGCCAGATAGTCGCCCTCAGCGTAGTTGGGGTCAACACCATTCTTATACATCTCCTCAGCCTTCTTCAGTACAACATTGCACTTATTGATAATGCTATAGAAGTCTGACCAGGAAGCAAAGGTGTTGGTGACCTGCATACTGACCACGGCCATCTCGCTCAGAGCCTGTGCCGTAGCGTCGTTTTCATTCTCGGACTCTCCGGAGAGAATATACTCGTCGGCCCGGAAGTCGCCCCAGACGATGAGGCGGGAGATGACATTCTCGGTGGACATTCCGGCGTATGCGGCATTGACCATGAGTGCCACGTCCGACTTCGACTTCCAGAAGTCCTCGTCGACGGTCTTGTCGTCAGGCAGGATGATGGTGTCGAGACACGACACGAGCATCATGCTGGAAACAAACAATAATATATATTTCTTCATAATCTTCATTTTTCTGTCTACAATAATCGGTGTGGCTTTAGAATCCAATGTTCAACGTAAGCGTGAAGCGCTTGGAGCGCGGGGTCTTCGACGTGTCACGAGCGGGGAAATAGCCTGCGGCCGACACCTCGGGGTCGATGCCGCTGTAGCGTGTCCACACATAGAGGTTGTCCATCGAGGCATAGGCCTGCAACTGGTTCAGACCCCACTTCTTAATCATCTTGTTATCGAAGCGGTAGCCAACCTGCAGGTTCTGGAAACGGACGAAACCGCCATCCTCGACATAACGGTCGGAACCCTGATAGTTGTAAGGCGACCGGATACCCGACACATAGGTGGCACGCGGCATAGGGGTCACGTCGCCGTCCTTGCGCCAGCGGTAGTTCACCGTGGTGCTCTGGTTGTAGGTGCCCGACATCGACTCCAGGTTCATGCGTGCCAGGTTGATAATCTTGTTGCCGAAGCGGTAGGTGAAACGTCCCTTGACAAACCATCGGCCGTAGTTGAGCGTGAGGTTGAAACCGCCGTTCACCTTCGGCTGCGAGTTGCCTAAGTACACCACGTCCAGGGCATCAATCTTACCGTCGTGGTTGATATCCTCATACATGGCATCGCCACCCTGGAAACTGTACAGGGGCTTGTAGTCTTCGTTATAGACATAGACCATGCGCTTGGGCGAGCCAGACTCCATGATGACCTTACCCTCGGCATCAAGGGCGATAGGCGCGGTCTTGCCGCTGGCCAGGAACTCATTGTTGATCCAGGCCTCATACTGCTCATTGGTCAGGCCGTTCTGCGTGCGGTAGTTCTCCAGATAGTCGTAGCCATACTGGTAGACACCCTTGTAACGGTAGCCATAGATAGAACCCAGGGCGTTGTTCAGCTGCACGCGGATGGGGTAGCCCTGCTGCTGCGACGTGTTGCTGTTGGCCAGGTTACCACGGACGGTAGGATCCCAGGTGCTGCCGTTGATGGCGTCGAGCACGCTCTGGTCCATCTCCTTCAGCAGGTTCGAGTTCTGCGAGATGTTGAAGTTGAAGTCGGCTGAGAACTTGCCTGCCTTGATAAACTTCTTGGCCGTGAAGTTCAACTCCCAGCCGTCGTTGGTCATGCGGCCCACATTGGCGTATGCCAGCGAGGAGTATCCCGTCATCGACGGTATGTTCAGTCCCTGCAGCAGGTCGGTGGTGTTCTTGTGGTAGTAGTCGAAGTCAATCTCATACTTATTATCGAGCAGGCCCAGGTTGAAGCCGAGGTTATACGAGGTGGTCTTCTCCCAGCGCAGGTCATCAAGCTTCAGGCCGTCGAGCAGGGCGTAACCCTCACGGTTGGTACGCTTACCGTAGTTGCCTGCCGACGTGTTGTAGGTATTATAGAAGAGGTAGTCCTTGTCAGGCCCCTTACCGTTGACACCCCACGAGACACGCAGGCCGAGCATGGAGACCACAGTGCGGCTCCATTTCATGAACGGTTCCTCGCTGATGTTATAACGGGCCGACACGCCGGGGAAGTAAGCCCACTTGTTCTCAGGGCCGAACTTAGAGTCACCATCCGCACGCAGTGAGAAGCCGAAGCTGTAGCGTCCGTCAAGATAGCTGACGTGGCCGTTGTAGAGTATGCTCTGCGAGTTGGAGCGTCCGTTGACGCTTGACGGTGCCGTCGGGATATAGGCATCGACGGTGGGCGAGGTGATGCCGTTGGCCATGTGTGCCTGTGTCACCGTCTGCGAGGTGGTGTTCTGCGTGGACATGTCATAGCGCAGCAGCATCGTAGCCGACCAGTCCTGGTTGCGGAAGTAAGGCGTGAACACCAGTTCGGCGCGTCCGCCAATCTTCATGCGGTTGAACTCGTAGTTGCTGCTGGCGTTGTAGTTGGCACCCGTCCAGGCATCCACACCCGAAGCCAGGGCAGCGGGATAGAACGAGGGCTTCGACTCGGCGAAGATATCGAAGTCGACACGACCGTTGAAGGTCAGACGGCTCTTCTCGGCCTCAGTGCCTAAGATTTCATACTTGATGGTGAAGTCAGGCGTCAGACGGTAGGTGCGGTCCTGTTTCCATGCCAGGTTGGCAATAGCCACGGGGTTGCCCAGGTCGTGGATGTTACGCATCTCGTAGCTGGAGTAGGCACCGTCGTAAGGTGTCCTGCCATTACGATAGGGGTTCATCAGATAATACTCGTCAGTATCGACACCGTTCTGCTCACGATAGATGGACATGTTGGGAGCCATGTTCTGGGCTATGCCGAGCAGGTCGGTGTAGTTCTGGTCGTTGTTGGTGTAGGTCAGGGCGAAGTTGGTCATGAAGCGGATGCGGTCTGACACGTTGTAGTCCAGAGCCATACGGGTGGTGAACTGCTGGAACTTCTGCTTGATGATGGTACCCGTCTGGTGCTTGTAACCGGCCGAGATACGGAAGGTGGCCTTCTGACCGCCACCCGACAGGTTAAGGCTCATGTCGTGCATGGCACCAAACTGCTGTATGGCCTTCACCCAGTCGGTGTTGTCATTCCAGTTGTGGTATTCACCCCAGGTCTCGTCGTAGTTCAGCTCACGGATATTGGTGGTACTGCTGGAGTTCTGGGTGGCACGATAGAACTCGTCCTTCATCAGCATGGTGTAGTCGTCACCGTTGAGCAGGTTGTAGCCCTCAGGCGACCAGGTGCCGGTGAACTTATAGGAGAAGTTGATGTGCGGCTTGCCGCGCGTACCGCGCTTGGTGGTAATCTTGATGACACCGTTGGCACCCCTGGAACCCCAGACGGCGGTAGCGGCGGCATCCTTCAGCACCTCAATGCTGGCGATATCCTCAACGTTGACCGACAGCAGCGAGGAGTACTGCTCCTCGTCGGCATTGGCGTAGTCGAAATCCTCGTCAGGGTTGTCAAAGATCTTGTCGTCGACGACGATGAGGGGGTTGGCGTTGGGCGAGAGGGTGGTGACACCACGCAGACGCATCTGCGAGCCGGCACCCAGGTTACCTGAGTTCGACACGATGTCGAGACCGGCAATCTGACCCTGCAGGGCCTCGTCGGCTGAGGTGAAGGCCAGACCTTCCACCTCCTGCATGTTCATGGTCTGCGTCGAGACGGTCATCTCTTTCTTGGCAATGCTCAGACCGCCGGAGTTGGTACGGCGACCCACCACCTTCACCTCCTTCAGCTGGGTGTTCTCAGGGTCGAGCTTGATCTTGAACACGGTCTGCGAGCCGATGTTCACGACCTTGGTCTTATCGCCTACATACGAGAACTTCAGCTTGTTCTTCGTACTCTTCACTTGCATGGAGAAGTTACCGTTGAAGTCGGTCTGCACAGCCGAAACGATACGGTTGTTGCCGTCGACCTCAACGACGTTACCCATCATCACCGGGCCTTCGTTATCGGTCAACGTACCCGATATGCGCGCACCCTGTGCCAGTGCCAGCTGGGCTACCAGACACAGCAATGCGGTTGTTAATGATTTCCTTATATTCATATTGTTGATAGGCCTTAAGCGTTAGTATTAGTCATTGTCGTAGCGACCGTTCTGGCTGCTGCACAGGGGTTCTGAAATCTGATGCACGGCACAGAACGACGAGGTGACGATAGAGCTGGCAGAGGTCTTTTTGGCATCCAGCCAGTAGTCGCGGGTCATCTTGTTCACGATGCGGCTGCCCTCGTCGGCGGCACTGATGCTTACCTGGTGGGTATTCTCACGGTCGCTGATGGTCAGCGTGCCGTTGCCGCCAGAGATTCTCAGCTCCTTGGCCACGCCCATGTTGTCGAAGCTCAGGGTGTTGTAGCGGCCGCCCTCGATGCTGTTGTCAGCATAGACGGAGTTGGTCACGAAGTGGTAGCGCACGAAGTCGCGCATCCGCCCGATCATCTTCTTGGCAGCAGCCTGGTTGGCCAGGTCTTCGGCATCGTCCTTGTAGTTGGAAGGATCCTCTGAGGCTGCCACCTTATTTAAATAGGCCTCATAGAGCAGCACCACCTCTTCCCAGTTAGGCAGTCCGCGCTGGTAGGCAGCGGCCATGGCGCTGTTGTCGGGTGCAAAGAGGGTGTAATTATAGGTATTGAACATGCGCACGTTCTGGTCGAGGCAGGTGTTCCTCACGTTGGTCTTCTTGCCGTCAGAGCCAGTAACCTGCACGTACTTCGAGTTGTCGGTGAAGACGATATAGGCATCCTGCTCAGTGCCGCCGGTCTCCTTCAGGGCATCAGAAATACCGGCCCACGCCAGCAACTGCGTGTTGCTGAATCCGTTACACATGCTCAGGAAGTCAGAGAAAACGTTCTCACCATTCACTTGCGATGTCTTCAGAGCGGCATAGACGCTGAGTGTCGGGGCCTGGATGACACGGTTCAAGCGGTAGGCATGGCCGTTCTTCTCAGGATAGACGGTGGTGATAGTGGGAGCATCGAAGCCAGCGGCGGCAATCAGCTTGCCCTCGCCCTGGTTGGCATCGGGATCGAAATAACTCTTATCAATCTGCAGACCCGACATGACATGGGTGCCTGTAGCGTTCTCACCGTCGACCTTAACCATACCGCCGTGCTTGGTCTTGTAATAGCGGTTGGCACCAATCTCCTCGCCGGCATTCAGCACCAGCGTGTGATAGTTCAGGATGTCAGTGAGCTGGGTCTTCACATTCTTCAGACTCTCGGCACGGGGCTCGCCCTCCACCTGGCCGGTCTCCATGTTGTAATAGTAGCGTTCTACCCTCAGCGGCGGGTTGGTGCCTGCCTCGTACCAGAAGTGGAGCACGTCGGGGAGTATGCGGCCTGTGAGCTGGTTGTTCTCGCGGTGACCCAAGGTGGCGGGGTCGAGATAATAGAAATCGAAGGCGGCATCGTCGGGAATGAAGAAGGCGTAGTTGGCCTTCATAGCCAGCAGATAGAACTTATAGTCAAGTCCCAGGTGGTAGTCGTCGCCGCCACGGTCCTGCACGGCCCAGTTCATCACCTTCATGTCGGGATAGACGCTGGCGGGAGCCAGGACGGCCTGATACTCATCGGGAGCAATGAGCTGGTCGAGCATATAGACGGCACCGTTGTTGGCAATAGTGATGTCGTACTTGCCGTCGCTCTTCTTATGGAGCATGTCAACAGTAAGACCCATATTCTCAGAAGCATCGTTGAGCACGGCATCGAACTTGCTGGGCACCGACTCGGCAAACGAGGCCTTCATCAGGTTCTTCACGAAGGCGGTCAGCACACCAGGATTCTTAGAGTGCAGCGAGTCGAGGTTCTCAGCCAGGTGTTCCTCAGTGTTCTCGGCACCCTTGTAGTTGCCGTAGATATCGAAGAGGTAGGCGCCGTGGCCGTTCTCTGAGTTGCCGTTGCTGGGCAGGAAATAGTCCTTCACGGCCTGGTCGGTGGGCACGAAGAAGGCGCCCATGTCCATAATCTTCACATCACGGCCGCCGGTCTGCACCACTTCGGGATAGTAACCGTTCCAGCCCGGGTCGAAGTTCAGGTAGTTGTTCACCATAATGCCGTTGACACGCTTATTGGCCAGAGCCTCCTCAGCATCCTTGTCGTAGTCGTAGGAGCGTGAACTGAGGTAGCGCCACTGGTAGATGGCCTCCTTCTCAGGCTTGCCGTTGTCGCGGGCCCAGGCATTATAGTCAGCCGTCACCTTGGTCGACACCACAGGCACGGCGAAGTAGCTCAGGATGCGGTCCATGTAGCGGGAATTATCCTTGCCGGCTATCACCTGGGCCATGTTGCCCGGCGGTACCACCACATTCTCCATCTGGTGGATATAGCCGTTCTGACAGGTCACGTCGGGCACTATCACCTTGTCGTTAAAGATGTAGGCCGTACGCTGGCTGTCATCCTCAGGATAGGCATTACCGGTGATGATGGCAAAGTCGCTCTTCTCGTCAGTAAAGGTGATGTTGTTGTTGATCATGTACTCACGGGTCAGGTGAACCATCATCGGACGGGTGGCGTCGCGCACCACGCTGATGCCGGTGTCGTGGAACTGCTCCCAGAAGGCATTGTTGGCAGGCATGCCGTCACGTCCGGCAATAGCCTGCACGGTGTCGGTAATCTGCACGTTGGTAGAGTGCTTCAGTGCCTGACCGGCAATGGGCTCTACCGTACCGTTCGACACGTTGGGCAGCAACTGCAGTAGCAGTGGGTTGTCAAGCATCGACGACTTGAGCAGCAGCACCTTCTGAGCATACGACAGTTGATCGTAGCTGGCAACGCCCCACTCATTGTTCTGGAAGAACCGCTCAAAGGCCTCGTCGTTGGCGGGGAACACGGTCTTGGAACCTGTACGACTCAAGACATCGGCCTGGCCGAGGTCTTGGATAAGCCGCAGATACGTCTTGAACGTGCCCTGCAGGCCGGAGCCTGAGCTGGGGTTCTCCAGTTCCGCATAGATGCTCTCGCCAAGCCATGATGGCTTGCTGTCGGCATCAACCTCCTCATACTTGTCTATGCAAGAGGTCATCAGTCCCGCAAGTGCAAGAGAGATACAGAAAAGGAATTTTTTCATAGAGTTTGTTTTAATGTATATATTAGTTATTTTTTAGTACAGTTAGCAGTGGGGCGCAATACGCCCCTCGTAGTTTTTGGCTACAAAGTTAGCATAATTTTTATGAATAACAAATAAATTTAGTACAAAAACTGTGAAGATTGTGCAAAAAGAAAAGTTGATTGTCAAAAAAGCGGGGTCATGCTTTTTTATTAGGCAAGTTGTTGTACTACATTCTAATTATTTGTTGCAACCATGCCACCATTGGCATTCTATACTGAAAGTATCTGGCACTCGGAGAATCAGAAACGCTGTATAGGATTTTTCGTGAAAAAGGGTGACAGGGTGACAAAACCGCCTGCCACA
>CAMYZO010000008.1 GCA_947303855.1 uncultured Prevotellaceae bacterium | reverse complement strand
CGACGATGGCCTTGAAAGCCTCGGGGTTGTTCATGGCGAGGTCGGCGAGCACCTTGCGGTTAATCTCGATACCTGACTTTGAGAGAGCACCCATCAGCTGTGAATAGCTCATACCGTTCAGGCGAGCGGCAGCGTTGATACGCTGGATCCACAGACTGCGGAAAGCGCGCTTCTTGTTACGACGGTCACGATAGGCGTATGTCAGACCTTTCTCCCAGGTATTCTTGGCTACTGTCCAAACATTCTTGCGGGCTCCAAAATAGCCGCGGGTGAGCTTCAAAATTCTCTTACGCTTTGCTCTTGATGCAACGTGATTTACACTTCTTGGCATAGTTTTCTTACTTCTTTAATGTTTGACAATAGGTTTGTTTAGCGGAGACACAACAGGTCACGAACCTGCTTCATGTTGGTCTGGTCAACGAGAGTTGAACCAACGAGATTACGCTTCTGCTTCTTGGTCTTCTTAGTCAGGATGTGACTGTGGTAGGCGTGGTGTCTCTTAACCTTACCTGTACCGGTGAACGAGAATCTCTTCTTAGCACCGGAATTTGTCTTTACTTTTGGCATTTTTTTGATGTTTTAATTGTTTATAAATTAACGGTGGCAACGCATATACCGGGCGCAGCGCACCTTACTATTCTTTCGCTATTCTTCTGTCTCTGTCAGTTTCTTCAGCGCATCAGCCGAAATCTTGGCATTGGCAAACAGACCGCCGTTAGCAGGGGCTTCGACATCGATGTCGGCCTCAGGCTGAGGCTTCTGCTGGCGTGCAGCATCCTTGGCCTCAACGCCGACAGCCTCACGGTCGCGGGCCTGCTGGCTCTTCTTCTTCTCGCCGGCCTTCTTAGGAGCCAGGTAGAGGAACATCTTCTTGCCCTCCAACGACGGCATCGACTCTACCTTACCATACTCCTCCAAGTCGTTGGCAAACCTCAGCAGCAGCACCTCGCCCTGCTCCTTGAACAGGATGGAGCGTCCGCGGAAGAACACGTAGGCACGTACCTTGTTGCCTTCCTCCAGAAACTCCTTGGCGTGCTTCAGCTTAAACTGATAGTCATGCTCATCGGTCTGCGGTCCGAAGCGTATTTCCTTCACCTCCACCTTCACCTGCTTGGCCTTCATCTCCTTCTGGCGCTTTTTCTGCTGGTAAAGGAACTTGGAATAGTCGATGAGACGACAGACTGGTGGGTTTGCATTGGGCGAAATTTCCACGAGGTCGACGCCCTGTTCCCTGGCCATGTTCAAAGCATCACGGGTGGGGACAACGGTCGAGCCATCCTCGCCGACGATGCGGACTTCACGTACTCGTATCTGTTCGTTGACACGGTACTGTTGCTTCATTTTGTCATTCTTCATCAACAGTTTTTTAGAAAATCGGCTGCAAAGTTACAACATTTCAGCGAATTAGCAAAATAAATCTGAAATTATTTTTCATTTAGAAGTTCTTGGTCATCTCAGCCACCTTGTTGTTCACCTCGTCGATGAACTCCTGGATGGTCATGACGCTCTGCTCGCCACCGCCCTGCGGACGCACGGCAACCGTCTTGTCGGCAGCTTCCTTCTCGCCAACGATGACCATGTAGGGGATGCGCTTCAGCTCGTTGTCGCGGATCTTACGGCCTAACTTCTCGTTGCGCAGGTCGATAGTGGCACGCACGCCGCCCTGCTGGAACTGCTTGCACACCTCCTGGGCATAGTCGTTGTACTTCTCCGACAGGGGCAGGATGGCCACCTGCTCAGGCGTGAGCCAGAGGGGGAAGTGACCGCTGGTGTGCTCGATGAGCACGGCGCAGAAACGCTCGAGTGAGCCGAAGGGCGCACGGTGAATCATGACGGGTGTCTTCTTCTGGTTGTCCTCGTCGGTGTACTCCAGCTGGAAGCGCTTGGGCAGGTTGTAGTCCACCTGGATGGTGCCTAACTGCCAGCGGCGGCCGATGGCGTCCTTGATCATGAAGTCGAGCTTGGGGCCGTAGAAGGCAGCCTCGCCGTACTCCACCTTAGCCTTCAGGCCCTTCTCCTCGCAGGCCTCCTGGATGGCGCGCTCGGCCAAAGCCCAGTCCTCGTCGGTGCCTACGTACTTCTCGTGGTTGTTGGGGTCGCGCAGCGAGATCTGTGCCTCGAAGTTGAAGCCGAAGGCAGTGAGCACCACGCCGATGATGTCCATGACATTGAGGAACTCCTGCTTCACCTGGTCGGGACGGCAGAAGAGGTGGGCGTCGTCCTGGGTGAAGGAGCGCACACGGGTCAGGCCGTGCAGCTCGCCCGACTGCTCGTAGCGGTAGACGGTGCCGAACTCAGCAATGCGCAGGGGCAGGTCCTTATACGAGCGGGGCTTCCAGGCGAAAATCTCGCAGTGGTGAGGACAGTTCATGGGCTTCAGCATATACTCCTCGCCCTCCTCAGGTGTGGTGATGGGGCGGAAGGAGTCCTGACCGTAGTGGGCATAGTGGCCAGAGGTGACATAGAGGCTCTTGCCACCGATATGCGGTGTGATAACCTCCTGATAGCCATAGCGCTTCTGCACCTTGCGCAGGTGCTCCTGCAGACGCAGGCGCAGGTCGGTGCCCTTCGGCAGCCAGATGGGCAGGCCCTTGCCCACCTTCTCTGAGAACATGAAGAGTTCCATCTCCTTGCCTATCTTGCGGTGGTCGCGCTTCTTGGCCTCCTCGAGCATGACGAGATACTCGTCAAGCATCTTCTTCTTGGGGAACGAGATACCGTAGAGACGCTGCATCTGCTCGCGGGTGGCATCGCCGCGCCAGAAGGCACCGGCAACGCTGGTCAGCTTCACGGCCTTGATCTCGCCCGTGTCCACGAGGTGCGGACCGCGGCAGAGGTCGGTAAAGTTTCCTTGAGTGTAAGTGGTGATTGAACCGTCCTCCAGGTCCTGCTCAATGTGCTCGCACTTGTAGGTCTGACCGTCGGCGGCAAACTCCTTCAGGGCGTCGGCCTTGGCCACTTCCTTGCGAACCACGGGCTCCTTCTTGCCAGCCAATTCCTTCATCTTGGCCTCAATGGTGGGGAAGTCGCTCTCCTTGATCATCTGTCCGTCGGGCAGCAGCACGTCGTAGAAGAATCCGTTCTCGACGGCAGGGCCGAAGCCGAACTGTATGCCAGGATAGAGCTCCTGCAGGGCCTCAGCCAGCAGGTGGGCACTGGTGTGCCAGAAGGTGTGCTTACCCTCTTCGTCCTCGAACTTGTAGAGCGCGATGGTGGCGTCCTCGTTGATAGGACGGTTCAGCTCTACGGTCTCGCCGTTCACTCCGCAGCTGACGACGCTGCGTGCCAGAGCCGGCGAGATGCTCTCGGCAATCTGTAATCCTGTGACGCCCTGCTCATACGAGCGAACAGAGCCGTCAGGGAATGTAATTTTGATTTCCATATCTACAATATATGTTTGATTTTTTATCAGCGTGCAAAGGTACTAAATAGTTAGGACACTACAAAATAAAACGCTTCAAAATTCAGTCCATTCATTCGGCGGCAGGCTCTACGCCCAGTTTCTGTGCCACCATGTTCAGGTAAATCTTCTCAGCCATGGTCAGCTTGGCGTCATTGGTATTGGCCAGGGCCACCATCGCCTCGTATGCCTCCTGCGCAGCCTCACGGTCGGTGGCCAGCAGGTCGAAGTCAACGTCGTAGCTCTTGTCGGAGTCGATGTTTGCCAGCAGGTCGAGTTTGTCCTGACTGTCAATCTTGGCCCGGGCAATACGCTGTTCGATAGCCTGGTATTTCTCAGGCGACACCTCGTCGTTGATCTTGGCGATATTGATGAGCGACTGGATGATGGCCAGCTGCACCTTCTGGGGGTCGCGCTCTGCCTGTCCGGCCTTGACGAACGAGGTCTTGATGCCGGCCAGCTCGATGGTGTCGATGGCTCCGTCGTCGAACAAGTGACGCTGGGCGCGCAGCTGACGGCGCAGACGGTTGGCACCGCTACGGAACGTCAGCAGCGTCAGACCGCCGGAGAAGAGTCCTCCGGCCAGGGGGATGAAACGGCCGATACCCTTGGCCAGTCCCTCCTTGGAATAACGGGTGCCGATGAGTTTGGCCACCTGGGCGGCAATAGGCACCAGGGCGGTCTTGGTCAGTGCCACACGTGGCAGACGGGTGACAGCACTCTCAGCCACGGCCTTCGACAGTTCGCCCAGACCTTTCTCGGCCACCGGTGCCCCCATCATGACACCGATAAAGATGGTCAGCAGGTCACAAGCCATGTCGCTCAGCTCACCGTCTTCGTCGCACAGGTCGGGATAGCCATAGAGGTAAGCCAGCTTCTGTGAAAGGACGAAGACATGATAGAAGTACTGGGTCAGGTCGGCAGGCATGGTGGCCGCCATCGCCAGGCCGCCCGGCAGTCCGACAACGGTAGAGGTGGCCGTAGCCAGTGTGGTATGGTATCTTACACACTGAGTGGCCAGGTGGTCGACAACGCGCTCAGACACAACGGTATAGGGACGGACACTACCCAGCATCTGCAGGCGCGACTGGTTGCAGTACGGGCGCAGCTCCTTGCGCAGGAACGCGATGCGGTCGACCTTGACACCGGGCATCTTGAGCACGGTGGCAAGAATTTTGCTCCATGAGCCCCCAGAGGTAGAGGGTTGGGCATCTGCCCCCCCTGCTTTGTTTACATTTTCTTCCATATTATTTTTCTTTACTGTATTTCTTGATAAGACTGTAGGCAGAATAGAGGCCCAGCTCGCCGGCCTTGCTCAGGTCGCTGACACCCTCGGCGGTCTGACCATTGTCGATGCGGGCCAGTCCGCGGTTGTAGTAAGCCTCAGCCAGTCGTCCGTCGAGGGCGATGGCCTGCGTATAGTCGCTGACAGCGCGGGCATAGTCCTTGCGCTGTATATAGACGTTGCCCCTATTATAATAAAGGTACGCGCACGATGGCGCATGGCGGATGGCTGCCGCCAGGTCCATCAGCACGTTGGCCGTCTTCATGTCGATGTGGGTGCCCTGCGAAGCCTGAAACTCGTTAACCTTCGTCTGACAGGCGGCGCGCTGCCAGAGGGCCAGCACCGACAGACTGTCCGTCAGCAGGTGGGTGGTCAGGGCGTCTATGGCGTCCTCGTTGTTCTGCAGGGCTGTATAGGCCACGGCCTTCAGCAAGAGGAGATTCTGCACCTGCGGCAGGTTCTGTATGTCAGCAATGGCTGTGCCTACCGAGTCGATATAGGCGAAATAGGCAGCCGACCGTGCCTCGTTCAGGGCCGGGGTGTTGGCAACAACATACAGTTTTCGGCCAGAGGTGTGGTTAAATGCCTCCACGAGGTCGTCATACGGAACGTAGGTCTTCACCTCGCTCCTCACCGGCTGTAGTGACAACTCGTACATAGGCAGGTACTTGGCCTCCACCTTATGGTTCTGCACGCGGCCGCGATAGGCATTCTGGTAGTCGTTTTCCATCTCCTGTTCGTCGGCCACCACCAGCTGGTTGTATTTCTCCAGGTCTTCATCGCTACGTTTTCGCTGTTTCTTGCTCAGACGCGGCTGTTTGCCACCATAGCGTTTGTCCATCTGTGCTTTCAGGATGCGGAACTCATCCTGCTCGGCCTGCTTGTTCATGCCCAAGCGCCTATAGCAGCCCGCCCGATAGTGCAGACCGGTCCAGAAGTTAGGATACTCGCTGATAACCTTGGAATAGTCGCTGATGGCACCGCGCAGGTCGCCGGTCTTGTCACGCAGCAGGCCACGGTTGAAGCGTGCCAGCATGTTGTCAGGCTCTAAGCGCAGCACGAAGTCGAAGTCCTCAATGCCGCGGTTGTCATCGCCCACCTGGGCGCGCAGCAGCCCCCGGTTGTAGTGGCCCAGGAAGTTGTTCGGTTCGAGGTCAAGCGCCGTGTCGTAGTCAGCCATAGCCCCGCGCAGGTTGTTCTGGTTATAGCGTGCCAGTGCCCTGTTGATGTAGTTGCCGCCATGCTTAGGCATCAGGTGGATAGCCTTGTCGAGATATTCCTCGGCGGGCTTCCATTCGCTGCGTGACAGGCTGATGATGGCCCGTGCCCCCCAGAGTGTACCGTCGTAGGCATCAATCTCTATGCTCTTCTCAATGGCCTCCAGAGCCTTGGTGGTGTCCTTCTGCAGCATATACACCTCGGCACGCATGGAATAGGGTGCGGCACTGTGAGGCCATCGGACGTTCATCGTATCGAGCTGTCCGAGGGCCCGTTCATAATCCTTGGCACGGATAAAGCACAACACACGGTTATGCCATAGCCCCTGGTTTTCAGGGTCGTAGCGCAAGGCACTGGTATAGTCGGCAGCGGCCTCCTCGTAGCGGTTCAGCCTGATGCGGCAGAGGCCGCGCAGCTCATAGCAGTTGGTGACGTAGGGATTGCGCTCAATAGCCTTCGTGCAGTCGTTCTCGGCGCCGGCAAAGTCGTCAAGGTAATACTTGGCCACGCCACGGAAGAACCACGGTTCATACAGATAAGGCTTAGCGCTGATGGCCTGGTTGAAGTATTGGATGCTGAGCACATAGTCCTCATAATAGAGGGCCGAGCGCCCGATGGTTATCAGCCTGTCGGTATTGAACTGGGCAGATAAAGGTAAAAAGGTAAAAAGGTAAAAAAGTAAAAGACTGAAAGCCCTTCCACCTTTTTCACCCAGCGCATAACACATAAACACTTTCCTCCTCACCTTTTTACTTTTTTACCTTTTTACCTTTTTACCGCCTTCGTCTTGTAGCCACAGCGGTAGCGCCCAAGGGTGAGCGACTTGAGCTTGCTCTTGATGAGCTGCTTGCGCAGAGGCGATATATGGTCAATAAACATGTGACCTTCCAGATGGTCGAACTCATGCTGCATGACACGTGCCAGGTAGCCCTCCACCCACTCGTCGTGGGGCTGGAACTGCTCGTCCATCCACTGTACATGGATGCGTGTAGGCCTGGTCACCTTCTCGTGAATGGCGGGCAGCGACAGGCATCCCTCCTCGCTGCTGTCAGTCTTTGTATCGTCGGTCTCTACGATGTGTGCATTGATATACACGTTGCGGAAGCCTTTGTACTCAGGCATGTCCTCGCTGAGCACATCGAGGTCGATGACTACCACGCGGACAGGCTTGCCTACCTGCGGCGCAGCCAGTCCGATACCCTCGCTCTCTGCCAGCGTCTCCCACATGTCGGCTATGAACTGCTGCAGATTGGGGTAGTCGGGGGTAATGTCCTCTGCCACCTTGCGCAATACGGGCTGGCCATATATATAAATCGGTAATATCATATTCTTAGCCCCCTAAATTAGGGGGATGGGGGTCTGAACAAGCGTACATTGACCCATTTTTATTGTTAGAGAGTGGAGCCTGCGCTTGTTCAGACCCCCATAGCCCCCTAACTTAGGGGGCGAATGCGGCTACGTAGATAGTCCTCAAGAATGATTGTAGCACTAATCTCGTCTACCAGTGCCTTGTCCTGACGCGCCTTTTTGCGCAGGCCGCCATCGAGCATTGCCTGATGGGCCAGCACCGACGTGAACCGCTCGTCGTAGTAGTCGATGGGCACTTCAGGATGGGCTTTACGCCAGCGGGCAACAAACTGCTGCACACGGGCCAGGTTCTCACTGGGTTGGCCATTCGGCTGGCGGGGCTCGCCGATAACGATACGCTCCACCTGCTCACGCTGGATATACTGCTGAAGCCAGTCGAACAGTTCAGACGTAGAAACAGTCGCCAACCCTCCGGCAATAATCTGCAGAGGGTCGGTGACTGCTAAACCTGTGCGCTTGCGGCCGTAGTCAACCGAGAGAATTCGCGCCAAAGCTGTTATTGTTCGTTATAGAGCAGCCAGGCATCGCCCTTCGGGTTGTATTTCGAACCACGAATCTGGTCACGGCTGTTCACGGCGTCCACCTTGGAGTCAAATGTAGTAGCAACCACACGGAACATGTTGTTAGTCTGATTCTTGACTATCTGGGCATTGTAGCCACCATCGCGAAGCTGCTGCTGCAGTCCCTCGGCATTAGCCTGCAGGCCGAAGGAGCCAACCACCACGCTGAAGTTTCGAAGGCCGGAACCGTTGACAAGCGACACACGCTCCTGACGGACGGCAACATTGTCAACATTGTCAACGACACGTGTCTGGGTGACAGGGGCGGTGGTGACAGGGGCTACGACGGGAGCAGTTGTCGTGGGGGCCTCATAGTTGGAAACACGCTGGGCAGCCTCCTGCGACTTTGCTTTCTCATAAGCCTTCTTGTAGGCACTCTCACTTGACTTTCCGCAGCTTGCCAGGGCCAAAGCCATACCCAAGCCGGCGCATACTACCATGTACTTTTTCATTGCTTCTCTGTTTTTATTATACACGAAATTACACTTGTTTTCTTTTAATGACACTGCGAAATTACAAATAATTGCGGAAAAGTGAGCAAAAAATGCACATAAACTTTGTTAAATGGGGAAAAAACTTGCATTTTAACAAAAAATGATACAAAAATTAACTGCTTTTCCAGAAAAAATCTGTATTTTTGCAGTAGATTTTGTTTCACCAAATAAATTTATAGTATTATGAAAAGTTTAGGTTATATTGGCGCTTGTCTGGGCGGTGTGGTCGTAGGTGCTGCATTAGGTCTGCTCATGGCGCCTGAGAAGGGTTCCGACACCCGCGTAAAAATCACGGATGCAGTGGATGAATTTCTGAAGAAACACAACATTAAGCTCAGCCGCAAGGAAGTGGGCGACCTGGTTGACGACATTCAGGACGCAGCTGTAGAAGAGTAAAACATGCTGTCGAGCGACAAGAACGTTGAGAACATCAAGCAGCTCATAGAGTTGCTACAGCACTATCTCGGGCTTCAGAAAGAATACATGAAGCTGGACGTGATAGACAAGGTGGTGCGCCTGCTGACGGCCGCCGCCTTGGCTATCTTGTTCTTCCTGCTTATCATTGCCGTCATGCTGTTCTTCTCGTTTGCCTTTGCCTACTGGTTAGGCCAGCATATCGGCATGGCCCCGGCCTTTATGGTGGTGGCGGTAGTCCATTTGCTGCTACTCTTCCTGTTCTTTATTTTTCATGAGAAATGGATTGAGCGCCCGCTCGTACGTTTCCTTGCAAACCTGTTGATGAGTAAATAGCCCTACAATGCTTCCCACACAAAAGCCACAGCCCACCTATCGCACGCTGGAGGAAATCCGTCAGCGCAAGGACAACTTGCTGGAACAGATACAGACTGACAACAAGCAGTTCTCAACATTGTGGAACAGCATCTTCGTCAAGCGCGAAGAAGCGTCGAAGGGCGACTACATCGCCAGTCTGGTAACCAACACCATGACGGTTGTCGACCTCTTCCTGCTCTACCGCAAGCTGCGCAAGAGCTACGGCGGTCTGCTAAACCTGTTTGGAAGGTCAAAAAACAAGCGCTGACCACAAGTCTTGTCAGCGGCTTCCCATCCCCGTTATATTTCTATCACCTGTCCGTCGTATGCCATCTGTATATCAGGTGGCAGCATGGCATTTACCTCTTCATGCAGTCCGATGTCATGACTGCTGTGGATGAGGTAAGTGAGGCGGGCCCCTACCCTACGACTGAAGGCGACGGCCTCGTCCAGCGTCTGGTGCGAATGGTGCGGTTTCTGGCGCAGGGCGTTAACCACCAGCACCTCCGTACCTTCCAGATAGGCAAGTTCCTCGTCGCCGATGGTCTTCATATCGGTGATATAGGCCAGAGGCCCGATGCGGTAGCCCAGGATAGGCAGGTCGTGGTGCATCACCTCAACAGGCATGATGTCTAAGTCGCCTATGCGGAACGGCTCATGCTTGTGAATCTCATGCAGGCCTATGGCTGGCACACCGGGATAGCGGTGCTCGGCAAAGCAGTAAGGCAGCATCTCTAACAGTCCGCGGCGGGCTATGGGGTCGGCATAGACGTTGATTTCGCCAAACTGGCAGTAGGGGCGTATGTCGTCCATACCCCCCATGTGGTCGTAATGGGCATGGGTGATGAGAATGCCGTCGATACGGCGGAAAGGCTGCGGCATAATCTGCTGGCGGAAGTCGGGCCCGCAGTCTATCAGCAGCCTCGTCGTGTCAGTCTCCACCAGGGCCGAGCAGCGCAGCCGCTTGTCCTTAGGGTCGGTGCTCTGGCACGTCCTGCACTGGCAGCCTATGGTAGGCACGCCACACGATGTCCCGGTTCCAAGAAATGTCAGTCTCATACAATGTTCACCTCCGGATAAATGTCAACACCAAACTTCTGACGCACATCCTGCCGGATGGCTTCGCAGAGCGTCACAATCTCGCGGCCGGTAGCACCGCCTAAGTTTACAAGCACCAGCGCCTGCTTGCTGTGAACGGCGGCACGCCCCATGGCACGGCCTTTCCACCCACACTGGTCAATCATCCAGCCTGCCGGAATCTTCTCGTGGTCGGCATCTATATAATAATGTGGCATCTCTGGGTACTCCACTGCCAACTGCTCGAACTTGTCACGTCCGACAATGGGGTTCATAAAGAAGCTGCCGGCATTGCCAGTCACCTTCGGGTCTGGCAGCTTGGCATTTCGTATATCAATAATGGTCTGACGCAGCTGACGGGCAGTAGGCTCGACAATGCCCTGCCGCTCCAGCTCGGCCCTGACATTACCATAATCAAGACGGGCCACAAACGTCGGCGAGAGCGCGTAGGCCACACGGGTTATCAGGAACCGGTTCTTCCAGTCGTTCTTGAAGCGGCTCTGACGGTAGCCATACTCGCAGGCCTTATTGTCGAACACACAGACCTTGCCGGTAGCTATCTCAACAGCCCACACGCTGGCAACAAAGTCCTTGACCTCGACACCGTAGGCACCGATATTCTGAACAGCACTCGCCCCCACATCGCCGGGAATGAGCGACAGGTTCTCCATGCCGTAATACCCGGCTTCAAGGCTTGCGGCTACCATATCGTCAAACGTCTCGCCACTGCCGCACACCATCCTGCCGCCGTCTTCAAAAGCATAGCCCCTGATGGCTGAGCGCACAACGATGCCCTCATAGTCACGGGTCAGCAGCAGGTTGCTGCCTCCACCTATTATTATATAGGGGCACTCCGACTCGCGCAGAATCCGCGCTACGTCTATAGCCTCCGCCTCGGTCTCAAACTCCAGGAAGCGATGGCAGCGGGCATCGATGCCAAAGGTGTTGTGTGCCTTCAGACTGTAGTCAAGTATATCCTTCATCTTTTAATTCACCAGTTTTACCAGATACCAACGCCCGTCCTGCTGCCTGAAGGTCATCTCCAGCTCCAGGCCGTTGGCTATGCCGCGCATCACGAAAATCTTCTTGTCAGAAGGAGCCGACGGCCTGCCGTAGACAATATTGTAAATCATACGGTCAGGCAGTTCGGGCGCAAAGGCCGGCCAGGTGTCGGGCGTCAGGATGCCCTCCATCTGTGCAAAGTCGTCGTCAGGGTCGGGGCCCACAAACTGCACCGTCTCACCAAGACTCTCTGCCTGATAGAGCGAATCGGTCACAAAATGGTGATAGAACTCCAGGAACGATGCGTTTCTGTTAGCTGCTATAGGCTCTGTACGCTGCTCCAGCAGCATCCAGGCTCCCTTCAGGCGCTTGAACCTATACTGCAAGACAGCCCCGGTATTGAAATACACTTTTTCTACGACAGCCTCGCTGACCGACGTATCTCTGACCAGCTCCATCTGCTGCTCGTTGTCGAAAAGTACGGTATAGAAGTCCTGGTGCATGAAGAAGCGCTCCATCTGCCACTTCTCCCTGCCAACGCGGACAGTGTCACGCCCCTTTATCGTCGGCAGCGGAAAAGCCACGCGCTCCATCTGAAGCTTCCGGTTGGCGGCAAAGTTGAAGAGGAAGTCGTCAAACAGCTCATCGGCAGCCCTGGGCATGGGCGTCTCGGTTATCAGCTGCTCCATCGTGTCAACGGGCACGGTGTCCTGCACGACTGAGTCGACGGAATCAACAGGTGCGTCATCAGCCACACCCTCAGCCTGTTTTCCTTTACACGAGAACATCAGCACCACCAGTGCCAACCCTCCCCACAAAAGCCTCTTCATGCTTTGTCTCTCAAATTCAGCGTGCAAAGTTACAAAATATATTTCAATTCATAATTCATAATTCATAAATATTTTGTACCTTTGCACCCGAATTTTGAAAATAGCAAATTGTAAATCGTCTAATCACACATTAAAATGTTAGTTGACAAGATAGACCAACTTCTAAAAGAAGTACAGACACTGAGTGCCAAGAACGCCGAAGAGGTGGAGCAGCTCCGACTGAAATACCTCAGCAAGAAGGGTGAGATTACCGCCCTGATGAACGATTTCCGCAACGTGGCTGCCGATGAGAAAAAGACCGTCGGCATGAAAATCAACGAACTGAAGCAGATGGCCACAGAGCGCATCAACCAGCTGCGCCAGGACTGTGAGACCCAGGACACCACAGATGAAACTCTGGACCTGACCCGTACGCCCTACCCCATCAAGCTCGGTACGCGCCACCCGCTGACCATCGTCACCAACGAGATTATCGACATCTTCTCGCGCATGGGCTTCGTCCTGGCCGACGGCCCCGAGGTGGAGGACGACCTGCACGTGTTCACCAAGATGAACTTTGCCGCCGACCACCCCGCCCGCGACATGCAGGACACATTCTTCGTCAGCCAGCACCCCAACGACGTCACCAAGAACATCCTGCTGCGCTCACACACCTCGTCGGTGCAGGCCCGCGTCATGGAGCACATGCACACAGAGGACGGCCAGCTGACAGCCCCCATCCGCGTCATCTGCCCCGGCCGCGTCTATCGCAACGAGGCCATCACCGCCCGTGCCCACTGCTTCTTCCACCAGGTGGAAGGTCTCTACATCGACGAGAACGTATCGTTCACCGACCTCAAGCAGGTGCTCCTGTCGTTTGCCCGCGAGATGTTCGGACCCGACACGAAGATTCGCCTGCGCCCCTCCTACTTCCCCTTCACCGAGCCCAGTGCCGAGATGGACATATCGTGCTTCATCTGCGGCGGCGAGGGCTGCGGCTTCTGCAAGCACACGGGATGGGTGGAGATCCTGGGCTGTGGCATGGTCGACCCCAACGTGCTGGAACAGTGCGGCATCGACTCCAAGCGCTACACCGGCTACGCCTTCGGCATGGGCGTGGAGCGCATCACCAACCTGAAGTACCGCGTCAACGACCTGCGCCTGTTCTCTGAGAACGACACGCGTTTCCTGGAGGAGTTTGAGGCTGCCGACTAAGTTTGAGACCGCCGACTAAAAACAAAAAATATCATAAAAAACGGGACTGTTGCTTGCAGTTCCGTTTTTTTTCATTACCTTTGCTCACAAACTACAAACAAACAACTTTAACCCTAAAACAAACTACACGTATGAAAGACTTACAGATGTACATTAATGGCCAGTTCTGCGAAAGCTCGAACGGCCAATGGATTGATGTGTTGAACCCATCTACCGAAGAGGTGATCTCACGCCAGCCGGAAGGCACCATCGAGGATGTGAACCGTGCCCTCGACGCAGCCCGCGCTGCCCAGAAGGCGTGGGCCAAGACACCCGCCATTGAGCGCGCCCAGTATCTGCTGAAGTTTGCTGCCGGCATCAAGGCCCGCGAACAGGAGTTCACCGAGATCATTATGCGCGAGCAGGGCAAGACCCGTGCATGGGCATCGATTGAGGTGGGAGCCACCATCGCCTACTTCGAATATATGGCTACCTTCGCCCGCCACATCGAGGGCGAGATTATCCCCAGCGACCGTCCTAACGAGACCATCCTGCTCACCAAGAAGCCCATCGGCGTCGTCGCCGGCATCCTGCCCTGGAACTTCCCCTTCTTCCTCATCGCCCGTAAGGCCGGTGCTGCCCTCATTGCCGGCTGTACTATCGTCATCAAGCCCTCGCAGCTGACGCCCGAGAACTGCACCGAGTTTGCCAAGGTCGTCGACGAGAGCGGACTGCCCGCCGGCGTCATCAACATCGTCACCGGCAAAGGCTCTGTCATCGGCAACGAGATGGCAGGCTCACCCAAGATCGATATCGTCTCAGTCACCGGTTCCGTAGGTGCCGGCGAAAGCATCATGGCCGCCGCCTCTAAGAACATCACCAAGGTGAGCCTCGAACTGGGCGGTAAGGCACCGGCCATCGTCTGCAATGATGCCGACCTGGAGCGTGCAGCACAGTGGATTGTCGACAGCCGCATTGGCAACAACGGACAGATCTGCAACAATGCCGAGCGCGTCTATGTACAGAAGGAGGTGAAGGCCGCCTTCACAGAGATTCTGGTCAAGAAGATGGCTGCCGTCAAGGTGGGCGACCCCTGCGCCGACGCCACCGTCGACATGGGTCCGCTGGTAGAGGCCCGTGCCCTGGAGAGTGTCACCGAGAAGGTGGAGCGTGCCATCAAGCAGGGTGCCAAGCTGCTCTGCGGCGGTCAGCGCGTAGGCACGAAGGGCTACTTCTATGCCGCCACCGTGCTTGACAACTGCACACAGGACATGGACATCATCCATGAGGAGACCTTCGGTCCCGTCATTCCTCTCGTGGAGTTCGACACCATCGACCAGGTCATCGAGTGGGCCAACGACTGCGAGTACGGTCTGGCATCGAGCATCTTCACCAAGGACCTGAACGTCGCCGTGAAGGCCTGCCGCGAACTGGAGTTCGGCGAGACCTACATCAACCGCGAGCACTTCGAGGCCATCCAGGGCTTCCATGCCGGCGTGAAGAAGAGCGGCATCGGCGGTGCCGACGGTAAGCACGGCGTAGAGGAGTACCTCGTCACCCACGTCACCTATCTCGATACCTACGAGGACATGTAATTGACTGAGCTTGATTAAGAATCCTTGAAATGCGGGCGTATCAATTCATATTTGATACGCCCGCATCGTCTAGTTCGTCCTTGCAGACTGCGAGTTTGCTGCCTTCGGACTCAGAGTTTGCTGCCTTCGGACTGGGTGTTTAGTTACGGCAAACTGAGAACAAGTTGTTGAGTACACGAAAAATGCAGCGGATTCGAAAATGTCCCTCCCTTGGTCACGTCAACCCCTTCAAATGCCGATGTACAAAGGGCTGAAGGCACGGGAGGGACATTCACTCTCCCTCCCCTCTCCCTCCCATTTTTGATGGCCGTCACTCACTTTTTTTATAGGCGAAAATTTGGGTGAAAATGGAGTCATGGATAACACGAGAAAAACACCAACAAGGTGAACGGTCGGGAGTGAAAACGGGAGGGAGACGGGAGTGACAATCATTCTCTCTCCCCTGCCCTGAGTCCTTTGTACATAGGGCTTTGAGACCTGTGACGGGACCAAGGGAGGGTAAAAATGAAATTCTGTGTGGTGATAAGTCATGACATCGTTCAGACCACCCCTTGCCCCTCCTACTCAGGAGGGGAATTGGTTAGACTGTTAATTTCCCCTCCTAAGTTAGGAGGGGTTAGGGGTGGTCTGAACAACAGCACTTGAATTAGGAACTTATCACCACATAGGAAAACGACAATCATAAACAACGACAAAAACCCCAAAAGTGGAAAAAGAATTATTGATTGAGAAAGCCAAAGAAGGCTACACCGTATGTTATCAAGACCAATGCCCGTTGCGCACCCAGTGCCTGCGATGGCAGGTAGGGCAATACGTGCCCAATACCGCCAGCACCTGCCGATGCGTCAATCCGCACTTTGAAGGTGTGGCGACTGACAATTGCTCCATGTATCGCAGCGACCAGAAGGTACGCTTCGCCAAGGGTATGCTCCATATCTTCACGGGCGATATGCCCAAACGCGTAGAGCCCGCTGTCAGCTACGGGCGCTTTTATTAAAACATGTGTAAATTTACCCTGTAAGCACATTATTCTCAAAAATAATGAGTACCTTTGCAGCGTCCAAGTAGAGGCTAAGCCTGCTACTGTAAATCGGACAAATAACTTTTAGCTATATAGAAGATTAGAGAAAACGATATACAATATGAATCAAGACCTTGATAAGGTCAAGTCATAATTAAGTAAGACAAACATGGGATACAGACTAAATGTAGCTAAGAAATATACATTATAGAATACGCAGACATCGAGGCTTTCAATTGGAAGATTCTTGAGTTTCATGCTCTTCTCTCAGCTTGTGGTGCTCAATACACAGGTGAAGAGAAAGACCTGAGATTCGAAGTCATGAAAGAGCATTGGGAGATGATGATAGATAAAATCAGTTCATTGGATTCTCTTGAAGATGAAGAAGAAAAAGAAGAAATAGCTAAACGTATAGAAGACATGGAATGTCCACAAGAAGAAATGATCAAGCTCTTAAAGGAATATTTGGAAAAGAGTGATCCTGACACAGATGTGATGTACCTAAGCTTTATTTGAGTATATTTCAGAAACATGGAACTGAAGTCTGGCATTTATGAAACGCTGATATATGAGGCTCTGAAGAAGAAGTTGGAGGCTCTGTCGGATAAGTATGTCTTTACGGACAGCATAGACTCTGGAGAGGCGCCAAAGCTGCTGACGAACTATATTGCGAAGATTATCAATAGTCTGCTTTCTGACGACTCACTCTTTGAGTCGCTTGATGGCAGATTTCAGTTTATCAACGACATACTGAACTACATCGATAAGAACTGGCAATGCAATATCGATGATTCGCTACTGACAAATCAGGAGGAGTTGCTGAGTGGTATTGTCGATATGGCAGGGCTTACTAAGGAACAGGCTAAGCAACGCGTAACGATGCGTCCGCTTTCAGGCTATACCGTCAGTAACCTGTTTACGGGCAGTAATACAGACCTTTCGATTGATGCTGAGATAGAGCGAGACATTCAGACTGCCGACGAAACCTACTGGATTGTGGCATTCGTGAGGTTTTCAGGTGTCAGAATCTTCGAGAATGCCCTACGTGAGTTCCTTGCCAAGCCAAATGCCAAGTTGAAGCTCATCACAACAACTTATATGGGCGTCAGCGAGCCTAAGGCGGTGGACTTCCTTAAACAACTTGCACCTAACAAAGTAGAAATCAAGGTGTCGTATAATTGCGACTTAGACCGTCTGCACGCCAAATCCTATATATTTGTCAGGGAGAGTGGCATGAATACAGCCTACATTGGCTCTTCAAACATATCTCGTTCAGCTCTGACCAAGGGTTTAGAGTGGAACATGCGTATCACCAATCAGGAGAATCCGCATATCCTTCAAAAAGCCCTTGCCACTTTTGACACCTACTGGAACAGCGACAATTTCGAGGACTACGACTACGACCGATTTGTAGCGGCTATTTCAGAGCGGAATGAGGTCAACAGAAGCGTTGGGCGCGTTCTTCAGAAGTATCATGTGCTGCCCCATCAGAAGGCTATTCTCGACAAGCTGACCGTTGAACGTGAGATACATCACAGCAACAAGAACCTGATTGTAGCCGCTACAGGTACAGGAAAGACGGTTATCGCTGCCTTCGACTACAAACGATTCCATGATGCCAATCAGCAGCACCGGCTGCTTTTTGTGGCCCACCGAAAAGAAATCCTGGAGCAGTCTATCAACACATTCAGTTCCGTCTTGAATGACAGCACATTTGGCGAACTATGGGTAGGCGACCACAGACCTTCCGCGTCTGGAGACCTGAGCCACCTGTTCATCTCTATCCAGTCGTTCAATTCCAATCTTGACACATTCCGCAGGTGTGGAGCCGACTACTATGACTATATTGTGGTGGACGAGGCCCATCATAGTGAGGCTGTAAGTTATCAGAAGGTGTTCGACCTGTTCGCACCCAAGATTCTGATAGGTCTGACAGCTACCCCTGAGCGCGCTGATGGCGTGAACCTGTCGAACTTCAACCAACGCATAGCAGCGGAGTTGCGTTTACCCGAGGCCATCGACAACATGCTGCTTTCGCCTTTCCAATATTTCTGTGTAGGTGACAGAACAACAGACCTCAGTCATGTGGCCTGGACGCAGGGCGGATACGATGAAAACGAGTTGGTGAGGAAATTGAACACAAAGGACAGGCTGAGACTGATTACAGAGTCGCTGCCACGCTATCTGTCAGATGAACATGGTTGCCGTGCGCTATGCTTCTGTGCAAGACTCGATCATGCCCGTGATGTGGCTGCCGGATTGTGTTTAGCAGGCTATCGCGCCGCCATGCTTTCTGGTAATGACGACTTGGAACGTCGTGAAGAGATTCTGAGCCAGTTCAGAGCCAAGAAGATTAACTACCTCTGTGTGGTTGACATTTATAACGAAGGTGTCGACATTCCAGAGATTGATACCGTGCTGTTCCTGCGCCCCACAAAGAGTCTCACGATATTCCTGCAGCAGTTAGGTCGTGGCCTGCGCCTTGCACCTGATAAGGAGTGTCTGACGGTGCTCGACTTCGTGGCACAAGCTCATGTGAACTATAGCTATGAGAGCCGTTTCAGGGCGCTGATTCCAAAGTCGAAGAATGTCACCACGACAGCCCTCAAGGGTGCTGTGGCAGAGAGTTTCACGATGCTGCCTCGCGGATGTACCATCACAATGGACAAGTTGGCTCGTGAGTACATCATCAGCAATATCAAATCGGCCATCTTCAACCTGCGCCGCTTAGTTCAAGAGGTACGCCAGTTCAGAGTGAATAACGATAAACCTTTGAATCTTCCAACATTCTTGGCACAATTCGATTTGGATATTCGCGTCATCTACAAAACCAGATGCTGGAATGCTCTCTTGCGAGAGGCTGGCATGCTGAGCTATCCTGCGGATGAATTCACTAAGGTGTTCGAGAAGAATATGTCACGCCTTATTCATGTGAATTCCGTCAGGTATCTCGGTTTTATCAGTAAACTGATAGACAACGGCTTCGAGTATGAGCATAATGCCAAGAACAACACTTTCGCCTTGATGCTCTACTACGATTTGTATGCCAAGTCGATAGACAACTTTGGATTCGCCAATATTGATGAAGGCCTGAAGATGTTTGGTTCGTATTCGTTATTCGTTGATGAACTGCGTCAGATTATTCAGTATCTGTCAGAGCATTTGATGATTTCAACGAAACCTATTGCAGAACTTGGCGCAGACAACGTCATAGAATTGTTTGGCTGTTATACCCGTGAGGAACAGCTTACCATATTTGGCAGGCGTACTGCCGAAAAGGCTGGTGCTATCCCTCAAAGTGGATGTCTGAGTATAGACGATATTAACACAGAATTGCTTTGGGTAACGCTTAACAAGAGTGACAAGGATTTCTCGCCAAGTACGCAATACGAAGATTACGCCATCAACGAGGCCTTGTTCAATTGGCAATCGCAGAACAGCGCCAGCCATCAGAATTCAGGACGACGCTATGTGGAGCAAAAAGCGAATGGACGGAAGTTCTTATTGTTCGTCAGAGAACACAAGGTGGATGCCTATGGTTTTACTTCACCTTATTATTGCTTAGGACTAGTAGATTACGTCAAATCACATGGAGACAAGCCCATGACGATTACTTGGGCTATGCGGAATCACATACCAGGCTTTATCTTAGATAAGGCCCAGAAAATGGCAGTAGGATAATGAAACATATAGAAGTAGTTGCAGCGATTATTCGAAAAGGAGATAAAATATTCGCCACCCAACGAGGGTATGGTGATTGGAAAGACTGGTGGGAGTTTCCTGGCGGGAAGATGGAGGCTGGGGAAACGCCGGAGGAGGCGCTGAAACGGGAGATTCGCGAGGAACTGTCGACGGAGATTTGCGTGGATGAGTTTCTTTGTACGGTGGAGTATGACTATCCGAAGTTTCACCTGACGATGCATTGCTACCTCTGCTCCTTGCTGACGGAAGCGCTGCACCTGAACGAGCACGAGGCTGCCAAATGGCTCATGAAAGAAGGATTGGATAGCGTAAAGTGGTTGCCTGCAGATAAATATGTTGTTGAAAGACTAAAGACAAAAATATGATTAAACCTAACAGAATTGTGGCCACCGACCTGTGCCACTCACACCCCGGACAGCGGGCACACCGCACCGACGCTTTCTATGTGCAACTGGCCAACCAACTACTTAACGACTTCTGGAAAGCCCACATAGACTTAGGGGAGAACACGGCGGTCATCCTGCGCTATACAGCCGTCTCGTTAGCCAGTTATATGGAGGATGTCGTGGCCGACAGCGGACAATGGCGCATGTTCTCCACCCTCTGCCAAAAGATGTTCGGTTGGCCCGTGCCTATGTATCACGATGCCGATGAGGAGTACTACCCCGACGAACCAAGTATGATGGCCGTGCGCTACCTGATATGGAACGCTGCAACTGAGATGGACGACATCTGGTGGAAGCCGGAAATCCAAGAATTTGACTGTATGGCACAGATTGCCTTTAAACGTCTGGATAGCATGTTTGAGAACGCTCCCGTCAACAGCCAGCTGGTGGATGACATCAACGAACTGCTGCACACAGCCACGGAGGATTTCCTCGCCATGCGCCCTGCCCTCATCTGGGTAAGCCTCAACAGCTATATAACGCGCAGCGAGAATGCCGAGAAACTATTGATGAAAATGATAGATGAGACAGCATCTCTCAGTGACGCTATGAACGAATCTATGCGTTTCCATGCATCCATCATGAACCTTATCTTCCAGTACAGAGTGGGGCCGCTGGCCTTGTATGCAAAGGACTGGTTGGCAGAACTGATGCGCACACGAAAGATGACAGAGGCAGCTGCCGACATGGAAGCCATAGAACGAATACCGGCAGGTGCATACAAGTACACCGTCTCTGCCGACGGCAAGACGCTATACATGGAGCATACAAACGGCCGCAGGCTACAGCTGGCACGCGAAGAGATCACACTCACCGACAGCCAGTTGAGACAATATGATGCCTGCACAGCAACCTTTGTCAGTTATCAAGGGGCGTGGCACATGAACGGTGCGATGATGCCGTTCAAGCATGATGAGACCCATTGGAAGCAGATATGCGAAAAGGCGTCCGACTATATACCAAAGGGTCTGACTATAGCCGACGCCAAGTGGTATCTGGAGCGCACAGGCGGCAAGCAGATGCTCTTTTTCGCAGGGAAGAAGGAGGCGGAGGATTATCTGAAGAACAACATGATGTACGTAGAGGGCGCAACAGATTTCCTTGCCAGCAGCGGCTACGCCGGTCAGCCCATCATGATGTTCATCGACGAGAACGACGCACAGGGCATTCTGCAGTTCACTTTCGGCTTTACGCCCTGCATAGCCGCTCCCGACAATCCTTTCTACGACGAGGATATTGCCCGGCAGGAGGCCGTCGAGATGCTATGGAACGATGATAGCATCGGCACGGGTGCCATGCTCTATATGCTCGACCACGGCTATCTGCCCGAAATCCTTACTGACGACCAACTCTGTCAGAATAGCACCTATCAGGAAAAGGAGTCCGACGTCCGCTTCCTGCTGCGCTACATGAGGCGTGAGAAATACTGATGATACAGAGGTAGCCCCCGCCGTACCCATGTAACCATTATCTGACAACGATTTTCTTGCCGTCGCGGATGTAGACACCCGGCGGCAGGCTGCCAGCGGAGTTGATGCGCCGACCGTTCAGATCATAGACGTGGGTGCCGGGAACTGCCGTGGGGCTGGCTTGTACGCCATCAATGGCGGTAGCGCCCTCGCGGCTGTAATCGTCGTTATTGGTGAGATACATATCATCGACAATGATAGTACCGAAATTTGACCAGAAGGATACGATAAAGATATTCTTTGTATCAAGCAGCTGGCCGGTCTTGCCGCCCGAGGTGTACTTAGCAGTCTTCAGGTTGACCACAATCTGCTTCTTGGAACCGAAATCGGGAGTGCCACAGCAGTCGCCCCAGATACTGGGAGTTGTAAACAGGTTAAGATGGGCGTTGGCGGGTGCGCTCTTCAGTTTGACAACCAGATACTTATAGCCCGACATGTCGATGCCGCCACCATACTGCCACCCCATCTGTCCGTACTGGCCTGGGCTGAAGGCATGGGTAGCCGGATTGTATTTCCCCTCAGAGTAGAGCGACGTACTGATGAACTGCGAGGCAAAGGGGAAGAAGGTGGCACGCACACGGTAAGAGGCCGTCAAACGGTTGCCCTTGGCATCGGTATAGGTAGCAGTGACACGGGCCACGCCCTCTTTCAGTGCCCGTAGCCGTCCGTAGGCCATGCTGACCACATCGGGAACATCCACCTCATAGGTGGCCAGGGCTGTCACCTCACGGACATGACCATCCTGGAAGGTGGCATTCAGGTTGACGGCAGTGTTGCTGCCCACCATGACCTCGACTTCCTCGGCAGGGGCGGTGAGCGAGACAGCTGTTAGCGACTCGTCGCTCTGCACCTCGTCGTCGGCATGTGGCCAGTCTACCTGGTAGTAGTCGGCATACCAGTCCATGCAGGCCTTGCCGCAAGCCTCCTCCAGACCACCAAAGGCGGGCACCACGCTGCCATCCTTCAGCAGACGGTCGATGTCAAGCAGGCAGCCGGTGCCGGAGAGCGTCATTGAGATATTGCCGAAATGGTCGAGACAAGCCTTAAAGGCCTTGCCCCATTTCGACGTAGACCCTGTTGACCATGTACCGTAGTTGGGCACCACCCAGTCGCCATGCTCATTGTAATGTCCCTCGGCACCCGGTTTCTCCGGACTCCAGTCAACCTCGGTGATGATGATGGGGTTGGTGTCGACCACCGGCACCTGCTGGTGAAACGTGTTAATCTTCACCTCCGGACTGGGGTTGGCATCGCTGCTGCCATACCAGCCCGTGTAGTCGTGTACGGCATAGCCGATATTGTAGCCCTCAATGGGATAGGCAGCATAGCTTGTGTAGTTAGCCTGCCAGCCCGTGCCGGGAGCCCAGATGATGCCGGTAAAGCCGTTCGCGCGAATCTTATCGACGATGGGCTGGAAGAAGTCGTGCAGTGCCCGGGGGTCTTCCTGTCCCTGGGCATTCGTCAGCGACACAGGCTCGTTGGCCAGCTCAATGCTTACCTGTCCGGCATACTTCTTGACATTGGCATGCTGCGAGAAGATATCCCAGACCGTCATCAGATACTGGTTGTAGGCATCGCCCACTTTCAAGCTCTTGGGGCAGACACCCGGCGGGCGCACCACGACGTACATGCCGTGGTTCATGGCCTTCTCGATGAGCTTCCAGTAGAGTGAGTTCAGAAAGGTCTTCAGACGGGCAGAACTAAAGCACGATATATCGTCCTCCTGGCCGCCGTTGGTGAACTGCTTGTTAGGGTCGTTGGTCCAGGCGGGGTCCAGGTGCAGGCGGAACACCGTACACTTGGCTTTCTCCATGCCTGCAAACAGCTTTTCGAAATAGGCCAGGCACCTATTGGCACCATTGGCATCGTACCGCACACCTTGCCAGTAATTTCCCCAACGGTCGCCGTTGAAGTACATGTTCGGCGTGTCCATCACGCCGTGCAACACGACATGGTTGCCATGGTTATCGACCAGCCAGCGGCCCTCCACATGAAGCGTGGGCAGGGGCTTGACACCTTGGCCTGCTACCGTCAGACTGAGCAGGGCCAGAAGAAAAAGGATTGTTCGTCTCATAAAAAAAATGTTCCCGATTTTGTGGGTGCAAAGGTACACACAAAATCAGGAACACCGTATCGCTGACGTTGCAAAGAGTTTACAGATTGTTTCTCCCTTGGGTAATCGGACTCCTACAGCATTCTTATACTGCCATCAATAGCCAAGGTCCTCACCAACAAGCACCACGACATGACGGCCTTTGGGGGAGTTTCTGAGGAAGTGAACGTAGTTGCAGATAGACTGGGGGGAGTTGCAATTGTGGCACACACCATCCGTCTGGCAGGGTGTCTTGATGTCGAAACGGGCGGCATTGACGGGCGATGCCGTTCCCCTTGCCCTTGACAGGGCTGCCTCAACTGTCTGGGCCACCTTGTTGAGGCCAATCACGAAGATGACTTTCTTCGGTCCCCATGTGATAGCTGCCACACGGTTACCATTGCCGTCGATGTTCACGATAACGCCATCCTCAGAGATGGCATTGGCACTGGTCAGGTAGACGTCCGTCGAGAACGCCCTCAGATACATGGCCTGTTTTTCCTCGGGTGTCTCCACCAGGTCACGGTCGAGCACCTCCAGGGTTCCCCTGCTCCTCAGCGCATCGGGAATACCCAGGTCGCGGACAGTCATCGTGCCGCCCCACGTCACGGAGCTTCCGTCGGGGATAAGTTCCGATACCTTCATCACTGCCTCTTCACCTGTCGGACAATAGAAGCCCTCAATATGACGGCGTTGCAGGTGCTTGATAATGGTCTGAGCCAAGCGCTCATTTCTTTGCTGTTTTGGTGTCATAATAATATATACTGGTTGAAGCCGCTATTTGGACAGGGCATCAGAACTCCTGGAGCTGGCTGTTCTTGAGTTTCACAATATTGTTGGCCGGTGAGTCGATGCCCTCGTAGACGACGCGGAGCATGGCCATGTCGCGGATGAAGTCGACGGCACCAACCTCAACCTTCAGGATTTTCAGTCCCAGGCGCTTCTCAAGGTCAGCCTTCAGTTCGTCGCGACGGTCGGGGGTAATCAGTTCCATACGGTCGTACTGCACAAGTTTTGAGGGCCTCGTCTTCAGACTGACCTCACAGATGCTGACGGCGGCGACGACAATCGCATTGGTAAGGATGAGTTCGAACATGGGCACACCCTCGGCAATAGCGTTGACCACGGCCAGGGCGATGATGATAAAGAGGTAGGTCATCTCGCGGACGGGCATGGTATCAGTTCGGTAGCGCATGATGGAGAAAATGCCGAACAGGCCTATACCGATACCCATGGAGGTCTTGCCCTTCATGTCCTCCAGCACGAATATCATGAAGAAGACGATGAAGAAGATGGCAATATGGATGAGCATAAAGGTAAACGAGAAGTCGCGTCGCTTGCTCTTCTTGTAATAGAGTGCAAAGATGATGAACCAGGTGACTATGACACTGAGGGTGAGGCGTACCAGCATGTTGGTAAAGCCAGCGGAAAAGGTGAGGAAATCTAACATAGTTATTTAATGGTTTAATAATTTGCGAATATCGTTAAGCTTGGGTTTCATAAGGTTACAGTGCAGCTGGTCGTTGGTAAGGGCCGAGCCGATGACATACTTGGAAAATCCGTGGGGCTTGATGCGCAACTGGCGTAACAGTGCGAGGATGGGCGAAGGCACGAGGCCGTCACGTTTCAGCTCGATGATGACGATGTCGTCCATGAAACGGTAGTTGTCGGTCACCAGATTGTGGAAACGCAGGTTCAGGTCAATGGTCAGTCGCTCAGTCTTGCCCTTGTTGACCAAGGTTATCCGGTCGAAACGGTTCTCGAGCTGCTTGCTGAGCTGTGCAGGGTCGTAACGCAGGTGCTCATGCAGGAACGCTTCGAACTGGGGATTGAGGATGGAAAATTGCGCATGATTCTCCGGGTCGAAATCGTCAAGGGCCACACGTTTCTTCTTCGTACGTCCACGGTTGTTCTTGGTCTTCACCTCGAGGAAGTTCAGGTGGGAGTCGACGTATGAACGGACACGCAGCTTCTGGCGGTTGGTATGTCCCGTCTCATGGACGGTATACATATTGCAGTCAGGAGTATCGAAATAGACGGTGTAGTAGGCAGCCATATTAGCACCCTCTATGGTCTGCGCATAGTAGTCTGCCTGGGCCAGGGTTAAGAGACGCTCCAGCATGGGCCTTGTCGTGACGAACTTCGTGTCGGTGCGGTTCATCAGACGTATGCCACTCATCTCGTCCAGCGTGATAGGGTCGTAATGACTTAGGATTTCTTTCATGCGTTTCGCCGGTTTTATTTGTTTGGTGTTGCAAATTTACCACATTTACCGAAATCAAACAAATAAAATCGGCGAAACGCACGATACTTTCAGCGAATCTAACAAAAATGAGACCAACAGGAAAAAGCCTGTTACTTAATTTTCGGTTTCAGTTCGTCGGGCGAGTCGTTAGTAAACATATTTACCGGCGGTGCCTGCCGCGTAAAGAAATGGCCGACGACGTCGGGTGTCAGCGTCAGCGTGGGCTGGAAGTCGTCGCTCTGCATGTAGGCCATGATAGCATGACGCATCTGGCGGGCCACAGGGCGCTTGTCGAGCTGGCTGCTGATATCCATCGTCGTCATCAGCAGGCGCCCCTTCCCCACCCTAGCCTCGATGAGCATGGCCAGCTTACGCGAGACGTGCCACGTGTCGATGGGTTGGATGGGCGGCTGATAGTCGGCTGGCAGTTCCATGAGGTTCATAACCTGCGCACGGTTCAACAGCTCCCACCAGTTCAGGTTCGACCAGTCATCGGTAGGGAAATCGTACTTGAAGAGCGGGTGCTGCTTGTCGATATAGGCACCGGTGGTGTGCGGCGGGCGCATCTTGAACCACGACGTGTTCCAGAACACGGGCAGATAGGACTGTCTGACATCGCTGCCTAAGGTCACCTTGCCAGCAGCCGTCAGCAGCACGCTGCCACCTTTCTTCAGCACCTTCAGCGCCTTGGCATCAAGGGTGTCTGACTCATAGATTTCACCATTATCTATTTCTTTATTATTTATCTCTTTATTATTTAGCGTAGCGCCCGGGTACACCCAGAAGTCCCAGTGGTTTTTGATGCGGGAGGCCAGCTTCACGGTCAGGGTCAGCTTGGTGGGGCGCTTGATGCTGTCAAGCGGGAAGGTGACGGTACCCAACGCGATGTTCTTGCCTATGGGAAGCACGCCCTGTCCCAGACGACCGCCAGCCAGCACGTTCTGGCTGTCGTCGCTGATATAATAGACGGCCTTGACATCGCTCACGCTGGTACAGAAAGCGTTGTAGACCTCGACAGGAACAACCAGTTGCTCGTCGTTGGTGTAGACGAATTTCGGGAAGCGGGCCAGTGCCACCAACGGACTGCAGAACTCCACCCAGTCGCGGGCGGTGCAGTAGCCCTTCTCCCGCCAGTGGACATTGAGAGGGCCTACCAGGGCCGTGCCCTGACCGCTATAGTCGTTCAGTCCGAGCAACTGGAAGCCGGCATAGTCCTTGGTACGCAGGTTACGCTCTATCTCATACTTATAGCAGAGCACCTGCAGACGGCCGCTGGCCATGAGGAACTTCTCAGCCATGTCGCCCATGCCGTTGTCACGCAGCAGGTCACGGAAAATCTCAAAGTTATAGGCTTTGTAAGCACCCGTGTACTGCGGCAGCTCCTTAAAGTCAGGGAAAGCACACCACTGCCCTTTCTCATGGGTGATGATAGGAGACTGGTTGGGCAAGGTGTCCTTGTAGTTACGCGGGAAGAGAATGCCCTGATAGTAGTCATCGTCACTGCCGGGGGCATGACGGTCCCATTCCAGGCCACGGGCGCCGCCCTTGACGTGATAGTCCGATCCGCCATCCCAGGCCCATCCGCCACCCACGCTGGCACCGGCATAGATTTTCGACGGGTCGTACTTCTTCATCTCCTTCACCCAGTCGTTGCAGTAGGTCACCCAGTCGCCGGCGGGCTCGTTGCCTGCCGCCATCATCAGGAACGAGGGGTGATGGCCATACTCGTCGATGATACGTCGCGACTCATCCAGCAGATACTGGTCAATCTTCTGACCACGACGCAGGCGTACACCGTGGTTGGGCCATGACGGGCCTTCCGGCTGCAAATAGAGGCCCAGCTGGTCGGCGGCGGCAAAGGCAGCCTCCGGCGGGCAGTAGCTGTGGAAGCGGATGTGGTTCAGTCCATACTCCTTGCACTTACGGAAGATGCGCATCCACTCGTCCTCGTCGGTGGGCGGATAGCCCGTCTCAGGGAAGCAGCAGTTCTCTACCGTACCGCGCAGGAAGAGCGGACGGTTGTTAAGCATCAGCTGACGCCCCTCGACACGGATGTCGCGCAGGCCGAACTGCGTCTCATAGATGTCACTGCCAGCCTCAACGGTGAGGCGGTAGAGCACCGGATTGAACTCATCCCACAACGGCAGACCGTCAATGGGGAACTGGAACTTCAGCTTGCTGCTGAGCGCCTCCACACGCTGCATGCCAACGACTTTTCCGCCCTGGCGACCATTCAGCAGGCGAACGGTGGCATTCACCCAATAGTCGTACAGCGGGAATATGCGCACGCCACTGACATGATTCTCCAGCTGCACCTCAACGGTGACGGTCTTCGCGTTCAGGTCGGGCTGCACACTGACCCGTCTGATGTTGAGCTTCTTCCATTGCGCCTGCAACTCCAGGCGCCCGGCAATGCCATTCCAGTTACCCTGCGTCTGGTCGGTCACGCTATGTGAGTCCTGACCCACGCAGACATTCTCAATGCCATTATAGACGCGGACGGCAATCTCGTTTGACTCGCCAAACTTCAGGTGGTCGGTAATGTCGTAGCGGTGGGGCGTCGAGAGACTCATCTGCCTGCCCATCTCGTGACCGTTGACATAGGCTTTGGTCTCGATATGGGGACGCTCCAGGAAGAGTGTCACACGACGGTCGCGCCACTCCCGTGGCACGTAGACCTTGCGACGATACCAGGCCGCACCGACGAAGTGTTTCCCTGGTGTCAGGAAGAACGGGAACTTCATCTGGCCCTCCACACGGTACTTCTCCATGTAGGGGTTGAAGTAGAACGACGAGTCGTAGAGCGAGCCCGTCCACTGCGTACGCACACTGACAGGATTGCCCTTGTCGTTGGTCAGCATGGAGCCGGGCAACATCACATAGTCATCGTAAGCAGCAGGTGTCCCGTCGCTGACGGCAAAGTCCCAGGCTCCCTCTAACGAGATGTAGTCCTGCGCAGCAGCGCTGCTAATGAATAATGAACAGAGAATAAAGAATAATGAGGTGCGGCAGAGTTTCTTCATGGGGCTATAGTCCGTTAGAGGTTATTTCCACTTTCCTAACACTTTCGCCCGGCGTAGTGTCGGCCTCGCCAGGCATGTAGACAGGGGCACCGGCCTGCCAGGGCAGGATGCGCAGCTCCAGTTCCTTCACGTCCTCAGGCAGTCGCCAAAGACCATAGAGGAACGGACGGCCATACTGGAAGTTGTCGGCAATGACCTTTCCACCGGCATAGAGGCGGGCACAGTCACCCTGATAGGTGATGCTGAGCAGCCGCTTGCCGGCACGCTGGTCGCCTGGCACGGCAATCTTATAGACGGCGGCCTGCTGCCAGTCGGCCTCCTGAGGAGCCTCGGCCACCTTGGCCTTTCCCTTGACAATCTGGCGTAGCGCACCGGCCTCCTTCACCTTGGTGAAGCTGACGGTCTGGGCTATGGCAGCCTGCTCCACCTTGTCAAGGAACAGCTGCTCAGCCTCCTGCTGGGTGAGCAGGTACACATTCTGATAGACAGGCTTGGCCAGACCACGCGGCTTGACATGCTTCAGCGTCTTACCGTCCTGCATGGCAATGGTTGCGGGTATGCCCTTCACCTGCATCAGGTAGACCTTGCCGTCGCGGCGGGCCACCAGCTGCGCCGTGGCATACCTGATGCCCTCGACACCCACAGGGAAGATGGCCATACAGCCGGCAGGGACGGTCAGCTTGGGCAACGTCACGCCACAGGCCGACAGGCTGACGTTCTTCTTGACCGACAGGTTCTGCAGGCGCTCGTAGTTGTTGACGAAGATAAAGCCACTGCCGTCCTTCGACCTGACGGCCCAGCGCAAGCCGCTGTCCTCGCCCCGCTTCAGGTCTTGCTTGGCGGGGAAGGTGGCCTCCATCGGTGCCAGCAGTCCGCCATAGTCCTGCATGAAGAGATGCAGGGGGCGCAGACGGTAGTACTGCGGATAGGTCTGGCCAAACTCGCCCAGCGGTGCCTGGAAGTCGTAGGTCAGCTGCGGCAGGTCGTTGTTGGCCGTGCCGAGGGTGCGCTGCGTCTCGTTCAGGGTGATGCCCGTCGTACTCTCAGGGTTGGTGCCGCCGTGGTACATGTAATAGCCCAGGAGGTTGGAGCCTGAGCCCAGCTTCACCAGTGCCATGGCATAGGTGTCGTCGGTATAGATGAACGGACGGCGATGGTAGGCCGTAGCCATGCCGCCACCCAGTTCGCAGGTAAAGTAGGGATAATCCTCGTCGCCCTTGTTCACCTTTTCCTCCTGCTTGCCCAGCAGGTCGGTGCCAATGGCCGTCGACGAGCGGAACCCCTTGAAGTTGAAAGCCTTGTAGTAGTTGCCCACACACGCCTTCGTATCCTTGTCCCAGAAGCCGTCAGCATAGTCGCCATAGAGGGGCAGCATCTCGCCAAAGGGCACGGGTTTCGACAGTTCGGGCCAGCCGGTACGGGTGTAGAAGGGCAGGTCGAAGCCTATGCCGATGGCAATCTTCTTGAGTGCCATCAGATAGTCGCCACTGCCGCGATACTCATTGTCAAACTGACAGGCCATCAGCGGTCCGCCATCCTTCCACTGCAGGCCGATGACCTGTGAATAGATCTGGCGGTAGAGCTTGTCGGCATAGCTGAGAAACACCTTGTCCTGTGAGCGCAGCTTGCAGCCCTTCTGGAACATCCAGTCAGGGATGCCGCCATTGCGCACCTCGCCGTGACAGAACGGGCCGATACGCAGCACCACGGGCATCTGCTGCTCCTTGCAGATTTCGAGGAAACGGCGCAGGTCGCGCTGGCCGTCCCAGCGGAACCGTCCCTCCTGCTCCTCAATATGGTTCCAGAACACGTAGGTGGCAATGACGGTGACACCACCCTCCTTCATCTTACGCACCTCGTCGGCCCACTCATCGGCGGGAATACGAGAGTAATGTACTTCGCCCATCACGGGGCAGACACGCTGACCGTCAATCATCAGACTGTAACGGTCCCACGTCACCGGCTTACCAAAATCTGCGGCTCCAGCCTCCACGCCTGTCAGCAAGGCCAGAAAGCCTGCCAACACTAATTTGAAGTGTTTCATCATTTTCGTTAGTTCATGTTACTGATTATTCTTCTGCTCCATCGCCATCAGCGAGCGGAAAGCCTGCGTTCCATAGTGGTTGATGTCGAGTTTCTCAACCTCAGCCAGATAGCGTTCAGCGTGCTCAAGGTCAGCAAGGCCGTAGTAGCCCAGAGCCAGCATATAGAGACAGTGGATGCGGTTCTTCACGTCGAGCGAGTCCTCCCAGATGAGCAGGTCGGGCAGCGACACGGCGAAATAGTCCATGGTCTGCTGCTCAAAGATATGCTGCTTACCGTAGTTCACAAGCTTGTAGAACCGTCCGTTGGCCTCGCCCTGGCGTCCGAGCTTCAGCAGTGCCAGTCCCTGATAGAAAATCTTGTCGGGCTTGGCATCGTTGTAGTACATGGCGGCGGCAGGCTCCTGCGGTCCCTTAGTAGCCTCCTCCCAGCACTCAGCGGCCTTCGCCATATCGCCCAACTGTTCGTAGGCCACGCCCAAGAGGTAGTAGAAGTCGTTCTCCTGAGCACCATACAGCTTACCTTCGCCCAGATGATGCGGATATTCCAGACATTCATTTAGCAAGTCTATCGCATGTTGAATGGCTAAAGTCTCCACTCCCCTCTCCTTGGGAGAGGGGCCGGGGGTGAGGCTTTGTTTAGCCAACTCCACCCGACAAATCTGGTATTGTGCTGGCACCTTGCCTTCGCCACCCTCCCAGGGATGGAACTGGTGGGCATCGAGTTTCTGCATCGCCTCTTCGTAGTGTCCCAACTGATTGAGCAGGGTTATCTCTTCTAAAACGAGGTCGTCGCGCTGCTGTATCAGCTCGAGGTACTGCTGCAGATGGTCTAAGCGGAACTGATGGGGCTTTTGTAGGCGGCGATAGAGCTGGTCAAGTTCCATGAGCACACGGGCATCGGTCCTGTCGAGACTGAAGGCACGTTCCATCAACAGGAGTGCCTCCTCCTGGCGGTCCTGCTTGTTGAAGCGGGCCAGGGCCAGATTGCGCCAGACAGTGGGGAACTGCGGGTCAAGCTCGGCAGCACGCTCCCAGTTCCCGACGGCCACGTCATACTGGCGAGCGCCATAGAACAGACAGCCAAGATAGTAAGAGGCACGGGCTCCGTCAGGGTTCAGTACCTTGGCACACTCCAGCGCAAGCACATCCTCCAGGCGGTTGGGGAAGCAGTAGGCGCTATCCACCCGCTCAGCCTCCTCAAACGTAGCGTTGGCAGCCACCACATCGCCTATGCTGGCCTGTGCCCAACCTATATAGTAATAAGTCATTGGATGCTGCCGGGCATCGTCCATCTGCAGCACGTCTACCACCGTCTGCCACTGGCCGGCCTGAGCATAGTCGAGGGCCAGCTCATGGTAGTTATGCACATTGCCGTGCATCAGCCGGGCCATCTTCTTCAGCGGCTCGTCGCTGCCGGTGAGCAGGTGCTCCTCCATCATGCAGCCGTAGTTGAAATGGTCTATCTTGTACGACTCGTTAATCCATTCCAAGGCCTCTTCCTGACGTCCCAATTGGCGCAGGACGGCGGCCTTCAGGGCACGCGCCTTGTGGTTGTGGCTGTTGAAAATCAGACTGCGCTCCACCTCGTCGAGGGCTTCCTCCAAGCGGCCGTCACCCAGACTGATGCAGGCAGCCTCGAAGTAGCCGGCATCGGCCCATGCCTTGTTCCATGTCGCCTTCCAGAAGAGCTGATAGGCCTCAGCCTTCTTATGCTGGTACTTCAGCGCCAGGGCCAGGTTGAACAGCGGTTCGCCGTCGTAGGGATTGGGGTTGCGCTTCTGCCATATCCTAACAGCCCGGCGCAGGTACTGCTCGGCCTTGGCAAAGCGGCCACGGCGCAGATACCACAAGCCCGTCTGGTTCAGACAGCGCACATTGTTGGGGTCACGGCGCAACGCCTCCTCATAGTAGTCGAGGGCACTCCAGGTGGCATGGCGGTACTGCTCCAGATGCAGACCCGTCAGGAAGAGCTGGTCTACGGTCTTCGTTTCCTCAGGCGACAGGGCTGCCTCAGCGGCATCGGGAATGGGGCGTATCTCGTCGGGCTCGGCGTGCCAGAAAAGAGCCTCACCCCCGGCCCCTCTCCGAGGGAGAGGGGAGTTTTGGGTTTTGTTAATAGTGAAGGTCAGTTCATTGAACTTGGCTCCCTTCACGTCGACCGTCTCTGTCAGCACCGTTTCGGGCGACAGCGTCACCACCTTATTATAATATTCCTCACCGTTGTCATGCTTCAAGATGATGCGCGCCTCCTGCTTCGACGTAGCCATCACCTTGAAGGTAACCACACGCTCCCCTCCCCTCGGGAGGGGCTGGGGGAGGGCTTCTATGTTGAAGATAAAGTCCTTCGTGGCCTGCTTCACCACACCCAGCTCGCGGTAGGGCATGAAGTACTGCACAAACTGCTTCTCCTCGTAGGGCATGAGCCACGTAAAGTCGGGCTGGTTCTCGGTATAGACGCCGGCCATCAGTTCAATGTAGGGGCGGAAGCCAGACTCTCCATCATCTGTCAGGTTACGGTCCCAGGCACGGCCGAAGTCACCGTTACCCCATGTCCACTGCTTCTTACCGGGCGAGAAATGGTTCGAGGCCACATGCAGCATACCGGCCTGTGTATCGTTCTCGTAGCCGCCCTCGAAATTGTACTTGGAGTTGACGGCCATATAGGAGGTAGGCACCTTGATGTTGCGGTAGTTGGAGATGTCGACACCGGCAGAGTAGTCCATCTTATAATAGGTACCCGTGGCAATGGGGAACGACGAGACGGCACGCTTGCCATGGTCGAAGACGGCATTCACGTCTGGCGGGAACACACTCTGGTACGCATCGTTCACCTCTACGGCGGGGTTGGCCCACCAGAGGAAGGTCTGCGGCAGGTTGGTGCGGTTCGACACACGTCCCTGAATCTCCAAGTAGGCACAGCCCGGACGCAGGGTAAAGCCCGCCATGCCTTTCTGATGGAACATGCGCTCCATCTCGTTCACCCACACGGTGATGCTTCCGTCCTCGTTCTCCACGATGTCGCAGTCGACGGGCAGATAGGTCGACGGGCGGTGATGCTGCGGCCAGTTAAACTCAATGCCGCCGGAAATCCACGGACCGGTGAGGCCGACGAGCGCCGGTTTGATGACATGGTTGTAGTACACGAAATGGCGTTCGCGGATTTTGTCGTAAGCCATCTGGATGCGGCCGCCCAGCTCGGGCAGTATCATCACTTTGACATACTCGTTCTCAAGCCACACGGCCTGCCACTCATGGGGTGTCGGCTCATTGGCTATCGACTCCACGACGGGATAGGGGTACACTACCCCACTCGACCCCTGATACACACGTTTCTCCAAGAACATCGGGTTCTTCTCTGCCTTCCCAATCTCATACGTCGGGATGGTCACAATTTCTCTCCAAGCTTTTATCATCTTATTGACCCTAAGTTAGGCATTTGTTAGTTCTTTTTCTAATTCTTCTAATGACTTACCCTTGGTTTCAGGACAGTTTCTGAACAGGAACATAAAGGCACAGATGCAGATGCCGCTGTAAATCCAGAACGTACCACTCGACCCCAAGGCGGCGTTCATCGACGGAAACGAGAACGTCAGCGTGCAGCAACCCACCCACAGGGCAAACGTGCAGGTGGCCATGGCGATGCCGCGCACACGATTGGGGAAAATCTCGGCCAGCAGCGTCCACGTTACAGGCCCCAGCGTCATGGCATACACCGAGATGGCTGCTACCACCAGCGCTACCATCATCACACCCTTCACCTCGAAGAAATAGCAGGTGCCCAAGGTCAGATAGATGAGTCCCAAGCCTCCGGCCCCAATCAGTATCAGCGTCCGGCGGCCCCACCGCTCGATGGTGTACAGGGCAACAATGGTAAACAGCACGTTGGCAATGCCCGTAATAACGATGTTGATAAACATACCGTCGACATCGAAGCCTGCACCGACGAAAATCTCCTGGGCATAGTTGAAGATGACGTTCGTGCCGCACCACTGCTGGAACACCGCAATGACAAGACCAAGAATGAGCACACGCGAATACCTCGACTGCATCAGCTCCTTTAGTCCCGCCTCCTGTCCCTTATGCTGCGACCCCGTCGCAGCCTTTAACTTCAAATAAACCGGCGACTCCGGAATGAAGAAGCTCATCACGAGGAACAAGGCTGCTGGCAGCGTCTCGGCCCAGAACATCCAGCGCCAGCCCCACTCCACGTTCCACGCCTGGCTTTCAGCAACGGTGGTATCGCGGGCCAGCAGCATATTCACAATCTGTGCGCCAAGGATACCCAGCACGATGGTCATCTGGTTCAGCGACACCATCCGGCCGCGAATCTCCGTAGGACTGACCTCGGCAATATACATCGGTGCCAGGGCCGAAGCCACACCGATGCCGACGCCACCAACGAAGCGCGAAATATTAAATAAGGTGAAGTCGTCGAACAAGCCTGTGCCTATGGCACTCACCGTAAACAGCACCGCCGACACCATCAGCAGCGGCTTGCGCCCCCAGCGGTCGGCAGCAGCACCGGCCACCATGGCTCCCACCAGACAGCCCACCAGGGCCGTGGTCATGGCCACGCCCTGCATCAAGGGTGAGTCGCCGATACCGAAATACAGCTCATAGAACGGCTTGGCGCCGCCAATCACCACCCAGTCGTAGCCGAAGAGCAGTCCGCCCATGGCCGACACGCAACAAATAAAATAGACAAATGCCTTACTGTCTCGCATTGTTTGTAGGTTTTTAGTTTCTTTTCCGCCTGCAAAGGTAATCAAAAAATCCTACACAACAAATGGAGAATTAACACGAAAAACATGGAGAATATTACTATCCGCGCTTTGAGGACGAGGATAACAAACCCGTTTAGATTAAGTCATCCTCTTTTCCAAACACTGCATAGTGGCATTGTAGGTGTAATTCAATATTGAGCCGTCCATAATCCGTACAATGATGGTGTCGACAACATTCAGGGGGACAATAAACCATTCTTTAGGTTCATGTGGCTCTCCGTCGTCATCAATCACAGTAACGTGGAATTGGACTGGTTTCAGAATCTGATGAATCATATCCTCAAACTTCTGACTATGCAGATTGACCACCTTATACGTAGCCTCTATCTTGACAGGGGCCATCAGGTAAGTCGGCTCATGCGCTGCATTTGCTATGCGTTCCTCAACAGGGTTTGTAGAATAGCCAATTTTATAGAGATTCTTCTGTTCCTTAATGTCTGGGTTATCAGATAGAGAGCTCAACACATAAATAAAGCCTGTCACTTTATCCTCTGATGTGATGTCATCATTAGTAAAAAATTTAGGCTTTCAGGTTCTTTATCATCTGCAATGCAGCCGCCATCTCCCTGACTTTGGGGTCAGGATGGCTGATGTCAGGCAGCCGTCCGTCATGTTCCGCCACGTATTGCTTCAGTGGTCCTTTGAAGATGGTGATAGCCTGATCCGGCGTCAGGTCGAACTTCTGTTCTGCTATCGTGTCCAGGATAATCTTCAGTGTGGGTGCATCTACCGACTTCGACAACACCTCGTATGCTCTTTGGAAAGGATTGATGGTGTCTATCAGATTGATGCTCAACCTGTCGATATTGACAAACCTGTTGGCTATCTTGATGAGTCTGTTGCCCTCACTTTCCTGTTCTTCGTTGCTTGAAATGTCAATAGGATTTCCCTTATCGTCCACAATATCGTTACCTTTTATCATGATATCAAGCAATACGTGCTGGCGAACCTCCTCTACTTCGTCTTCCGAAAAGTCTGGAAAGCGTTCGCGAATCACTTTTGGGACCAGATGCTGGGTGATGGCCTCTGCTGTCGTAGAACCGCTGATGGCTTTCACCACCGACTCGTCTTGCAGGATAGCAGCCTTCAAGTCATCCAGTTGCTCTTGCACAATGAGTTTGGTCTTCTCGCTTGACAGCGCAATGATAATGTCCATATCCTCTCTGTGCTTCATACGTTGCAGATAGCCCTGCACCATGTTGCGCTCCTTCTGGTCATCCTCTACCAGGTCGGCCACCTTCAGCAGTCTTCCATCCACAGTCCTGACACTATAGATGCCCGTATTGTAGTCTTTCTGCTCCACCGTGCCTATTGCCTTCATAATTTCCTCCGTCTCAGCATATTTGCCAATACCTGTCGAGGCTCTGGCATTCACGCTCGGAATATGGATGATGGTTTTCTTCGTGGTGTCCAGCACCTCACGGATATGGTCCAGATAGTTGCCATGATAGAAATGATAACCCAGCACCAGGTTTTTCAGATACTTGTAGCCGTTCAGTTGCTGATAGTAGTTATAGGTAACGGGATAGAACCGGGCCTCGTCCTCTACTCTCAGCACGGGTATGCCGTCGCCGCGGAAGTACGAACCCGTCATCGCCACGATATGCCCCGTAGAGTTATTCATCACGCGTCGCACCACATCACCCAGATTCGAGTTGGCATCAGCCGAGGTATGGTGAAATTCATCGATAGCCAGGAGCGTGTCGTTGAAGTCCTCGTCAGGTATCTCCTTCATGCCATTGCGCAGCGTGGCGTGGGCACACACCAGAATCTTTGTTCTCGACTGACGGAAGAATTCTATGAAGCGGCCTTTCTTGTCTTTCTCGTTCTTCACATCCGTCAGGTTGAAGTAGGGAGCCACCTCCCAGTCGGCAAAGAATCCGTAGGGCATCAGCTTCGTGTTCTGGAACGAGCGTCCGATGCTCTTTTCCGGCACCGCCACCACCACCTTCTTCAGTCCCTGGTGCACCAGCTTGTCCAAAGCGATGAACATCAGCGCACGACTTTTGCCCGATGCTGGCGGAGCCTTAATCAGCAGGAAACGCTTCTGCCGGGCCTCGTAAGCCTTGGCCTGCATCTCACGCATACCCAGAGCGTCGGTGGCTGTTGCTTCGCCTGTCTGCTGGTAGCGTATGTCAACGATGTTATTGCAATTTTGTTCCATATTTGTTTGTCGTTTCTATTTTTATTCGTATCTTTGCAGTGAGAAATCTATTATTTGAATTATGAACGGAAGAGAAAACACCTCACAGTCGCCTGTCAACAAAATTTATTGGGACACGTTGAAGGACTTGAACGACACAGATAAGATGAAATTGGTAGTCATGCTAACGAGTTCTGTAGTATATAAAGAGGAGCCAGAAATGCCTGTTTTAACAAAAGAAGAGCGTAAACGTGATTTAATGTCTTTGGCTGGCTGTTGGAAGGACGACCCAGAAGATGCTGCCCGAATGGAAGCAGCCATTAAGGATGGCCGTAAGAATGAGTTTATGCGTGACATCAATCTGGATGACTGATGGAAAAGTATCTCCTTGACACCTGTACATGGATTGAGTTCTTTCATGAACGCCATGGAGTGAAAGAACATGTGGAAGCCATGGATCCTGACCAACTTTTTGCTTCTGAGGTAACATTGGCTGAACTGACATACGGGGCCATCAATAGTAGCGACTACGAGCGTCACATCAAGGAGCCTAAACGCCTGCGTCGTGATGTAACCGTTTACCCTATCAGCGACGTGTTTGAGGAGTACGGACATATACGTTGTGCTTTAAAGAAAATCAAGAAAGACCTCGACAAAGAGGTCGGACAGTTCGACATGCTTATCGGCGCGACCGCACTCCACTATGGTTTGACTGTCGTAACAGACAATATCAAGCACTTCAGCCTGATGCCAGGTATAAAGTGTGAGAACTGGGTAGAGCGGTAATCCTTTCATACTATTTCTTCGTCTGTTGACTGGCGCTCACTGTCAAATGGTTGGTGCTCACCACCATTTTTTCATACAACTTAAACAGGCACTCCAGGCGGGCTTCGTCTGAGGCGAAGGGATAGCCTGGATAGCAGCTTTCTACGATATCATCCAGTTTGGCGTGAGCCTCGCGCAAGTCCTGCGGCATCGTGTCGGGGTCGTACAGGTCAGCCAGCGTCTTGTCGGGATAGAACTCGCGAGTCACCAGCACGTTCTCTGCCGCCTTTTCTATCTCCGCTTTCTTTTCGGCAGAGATCTTGGGGAAGGGGAAGGTGTTGTAGCAGAGTTGGGCGGAATAACGGTAATCGGTCTTAAGACGGCCACCAACGGTTCTTACCCATACCATGTGTAGCTTGCTCGTGAGAATGCCAAAGAGCCAAGTAGGTGCATCGTATAGAGCAAAAGCAGAATCCGAAACGACATCTTTCTCATTCAAATACCCCATAGGTATATATTCTCGATTTCATCTTAATCGCCGCAATACGTCATTTTTGGACGCTTACAGCTCGTGTTCTAAACATCTCACCTTTCAGACACGCCGAATAACTGCTAATGCTGTTATTGTTTACCAACGAAAATCATACCGCTCCCCCCTGCGCTCAGGGAATCCTGCACCATCACTTGCGTCCCTGCAATTCTTCGCGTGGCAAAGAAAGGCAAGCGGCAAGCAAGCAGCGCTCGAACGATGGTGCATTCAGCAATACTTGGCGCAAAGTTACTCATTTTTTTCGACTTTGGCAAAGGATTTCAGAAGAAATTATGCTTTGGAGATGCAACAAAAGGTTACTTAGAAGACCGCCCCGTATATATAGGGAAAAGGGAAAACAGCCCTCACCTCTGACACCCAAACTGATTATCAGATACTTACACGGTTTTTACTAACACCCAAGGTGACACCCAAGATGACACCCGGAGTAACGCTCAGAGGCTGGCTCGCCGGAAAATCCCGGCCTCTCATGCTTGCGAGAGGCTGGGATTTTCTGACGAGAGGCTGGGATTTTCCGGCGAGAGACTGGCAGACGGGTGTGCCTTCGGGTGCCACCCAGAGCATACATCCCTCACCCAATATATATATTGATTACCAGCGTGTTATGCCGTTGGGTGTCAGAGGTGAGGGTTAAAAACTAAGTATTAGTAATAGGGACAACAAGGAAATGATAATTCCCATATTCCCTGATTCCTTAGAATAAATGAACTATAGAATTTGGTGAATTGAAGAAAAAAGACTATTTTTGTCGCCGCTATGAAGGAAGGATTCACCGGTGAGCGCAGCATTGTGCTGTCTCCCATGACCATTGAGACGGAACGGCAAGACCCGCTGGTGTCGAGCCTCTACATCACCGACATCGGCTACTACCCCCATGCCGACGGACACCGGCGGGAGCGCCAGGAGCCCATCGGTGAGTATGTGCTCATCTACTGCATTGAGGGGCAGGGATGGTATGAGGTGAGGGACAGAAGATATGAGGTGAGGGCAAACCAGTTCTTCATACTGCCGGCCAACGAGGCACATACCTACGCTGCCGACAGCAAGCACCCCTGGACCATCTACTGGATTCACTTCACGGGCGACCATGCCGACATCTACAGCGAGGGACTGCTGACGCCGCACGACATACGGCCGGCACTGAACTCGCGTATCAGCGAGCGACAGCACGTGTTCGAGGAGATTTTCTCGACCTTGGAGCACGGTACCGACCGCGAGTCGCTGCGCTATGCCTCATCCCTGCTTCACTACTATCTGGCCACGATGCGCTATCTGAACCACTACCGCCATCAAGACAGCGCCTCATGCAGCGATGTTGTGACAGCCTCACGCCACTATATGCAGGAGAACCTGGAGCGTAGGCTGACCCTTGACGACCTGGCACGCTATGCCGGCTACTCCCCCAGCCGCTTCTCCTCGCTCTTCCGCCAGCAGACGGGCGAGAGTCCGCTGAACCATTTTAACCGTCTGAAGATAGAACGCGCATGTCTGCTGCTCAAGACCACAGACATGCGCATCAATCAGATTTGCCATAAAGTGGGCTTTGACGACTCCTACTACTTCTCGCGCCTGTTCAAACAGCTGATGGGACTGTCGCCGAAACACTATCGCGCCTCATGCCAGTAAGACGACAAGGAGAGGTCTTACCTGACCACCATCTTACGACCGCTCTTGATATAGAGGCCGGGGCTGGCGGTTGACGTCACACGCTGACCGGAGAGGGTGTAGAAGACATTATCGGCTACACGCTGACAGGCAGCGGAGCCTACCCCCGTGGGTAGCGGCGCACTCAGGATTTCCACCAGCTGAGCCACAATACCCTTCACATCACCATAGCCGTTGAGCATGAGGTCACAGGCCAGCGTACCGTTGCTGTAGTGATTATGGTCGGTAAAACAGCTGATGATAGCCTGAGCGGCAGCACTCTTGCTGGCATAGCCGTTCTTGGCGTAGTCGGCCACATAGGCGTTGAAGGCGGCATCGGCGTTCTTGCCTATCTCAACAAAGCCTAAGTAGTTATTGTCCTGAGACTTGCGCTGAGATGCCACACGGCGCACGATGGTCTCGTAACTGTCGCGGCGATAGCTGTCAAAGGTGTTGGTTGACGAATTATAGCCCGAAGCATAGTTGCTGACGGCGCCGTGGGGCGTATAGCTGTTGATGATGATTTGGGCTCCGAGGGTCTCGGCGGCATTGAGGTAGTAGTTCATGTCGGCCTCATAGCTGGCGCCCATGCCATTGGTACCGTTATTGCCAAACATCAGGATGTCGCCAGGATAGATGTCGCACAGTACGGCGGCCAGCTTGCCCTGTGTGTAATAGGTTGACAGGTTACGTCCGCCCGCTCCCCTATTCTGAAAGCTGCAGAGCTCGTCCAGCTCGGGATAGGTACTGCTGACAAGGTTCTTCAGACGGTAGGCCCACGAGCCGTTGTTGGCAGAGGTGGAGTCGCCTATGTGGTGAACCACGCGTTTCTGACGCTTCTGACGTTTGCTCTGCTTAGTGATGGTGATTTGTGCTATACGGGCCACATGGGTAGCGTCGGCATTGGCCACACGCAGGTCGATGACGGCTGTCGTGGCAGGAATGGTGAAGGTGGCGGTAGTCATGGTGGTGCTGTTGCCCAGCTCGTAGCCAGCCAGGTCGCTGTTGATGTAGCCCGTGGTGAGCACGCCCTGATAGGTGATTTCTACGGAATAGAAGTCGCCCTTGTTAGCCTTGAAGTCAAACTCCATAGCCCCTTCCAGATAGTCTGTCGTGGCATCGGTGGCCGACGGTGTACCACCGGCCGTGACCGTGCCTCGCTTCATGCCGTAGCCACTGGTAGCATTGTAGGCCGTTGAGGCATCTACGGCAGTAAAGCCGTCGGCGACGGCATCGTCGGCACTCGTTCCGAAGTCAAACTTCATGCCGTGGATATTCACCCTGACAGACTTCGACAGCTCTTCGCCCTTGCTGTTCTTGCCGGTGGCACGGATGGTCAGCAGGACGGGCGAGGCCGTAGCACCGACAGAGAGCACGCCCGTGGCAGGGTCGAAGCTGATGCCGTCGGCCTTGAAAGCGCTGACACCGTCCTTGTCGTAGGCAGCCAGCGTCACGGTATTGTCCACGGTGTTGCCCTCGCCGTCGATGACGATGGCTGCAAATCGGGCGGTGGCCGTCTCAGCGGCATCCAGGGGTATGGTCATGCTTGTCGAACTTTCAGTAAACTTAATACCTTCGGCCGACGAGGTGAGGCTCAGTTCAATCGTCTTGGTGCTGCCGCCTATGCTCACCTGGATGGTGACAGTGCCGGCCTCGGCGGTCTCTGAGAGTGTGACGGTGGCCTTATGGGAGTCAGCAGCCTGGGGCGTGATGGTGACAGACTGCCGCATATCCTCCTCCAGCACGGTCCACGTTGCCAGGCCGGTGATGGGATAGCCATCCTTGTCGGCAATGGCAACGCTCAGGTTGGCCGACTCCTTGTTGGGGATGGAGAGCGTGGCTTTGTCTGTCTGCAGCACAAAGCTGTCTGTAGCAGGCTGCGGCAGGAAAGCCTCATACGCCGCCATATCGACAGCCCCGCTGTTGGAGTTGCCCATGCCCACACTGAAAAAAGTGGGCGACGATGTCTCAGTCCAGGCAACCACGTCAGTCTGGCCTAACAGCTGTCCGCTCTGGTCATAGACCATCGCATAGCAGGTCTCGCTGGACTTGTCGGCCGACAAGACGACATCGTACCATGTGCCGGTGGTGAACTTTACGGCAGCAGCGTCGCTGGCCACCGCCGTGCCATTCAGCGTGATAGCAGAACCGTCGAAACTGAGGCTCACCGGACAGGTATAGTTCTTGTTAAGCCAGAAGGGATTGCCACCCGTCAGAGTCACCACGGCACCAGCGTTCAGGAAGCGCAGGCGGGTCTTGAAGAGTAGCTGTCCAGAGAAGGGGTCGACGGCCTGGGTCATGACGTGCGACTTGCGCATGTTAGGTGCCGAGAAATGCAGGTATTGGCCGCCATGGGCATCGGCAGTCAGCACGGCGCTCTTGCCGCCATCGCTACCGGCAACACACCATCCACCTATTATTATATCATGGGCTTTGCCGTATGTCTCGCTTGTCAACTGATAACCCAACAGCGCTGCAGGATAGGCAGAGAGGTTGGCTGGATAGCCGCCCAAGGGCAGCACATAGCCTGTCGGCGACGAGGGGTCGCCCAGAGCGACAACAAATTTCTCGGCCTTGGCAACAGTACCGTTACAGGTGACGGTGGCAGTCATCTTGCCGAAGAAGTTCATGGGCACGTTGCGCAGGGCAAAGACGGTGGCGGTCTGGCCCTGGTTGTTCACGGTGAAGGCACCGTAGGAGTCGCAGTACTGCCCCTCGGTGTCGTTGGCGGTCTTGAAGCCCTCAATGTCCCAGACGACGTTGAAGTCGGCCATGCCGCTGAGAACATCCTCGGTGAGCGGCGTACCGGCAGCATCGGCAACGGTCACACTATAGGGATTACTGAATGCCTCGTCGGGCGTGGGGCCAAAGGTCATCTTTTCGGCACCCGAGATGCTGACAAGCAGGGCATCGGCGGCAGTGGCCGTCACGGTAGCCGTCAGCATGGCAAAGCACAGCAGTGCAAAGCGCAAAACACAAGATTTCATAAACGGTATAGGGTTAATGGTTATTTCAAGTCGAGTTCCACAGGACAATGGTCACTGCCCAGGATGTCGGTATGTATCTTGGCATCGGCCACCTGAGGCATCAGGCGCTCCGAGACGACGAAGTAGTCGATGCGCCAGCCGGCATTCTTCTGGCGGGCCTGGAAACGGTACGACCACCAGGAATATTTCACCTCGTCGGGATAGAGCGTGCGGAAAGTGTCGCTGAAACCGCTGGCAAGCAGGGTGCTGAAAGCCTGACGCTCCTCGTCGGTGAAACCGGCATTGCGGCGGTTGGTCTTGGGATTCTTGATGTCTATCTCCTCGTGGGCCACATTCAGGTCGCCACAGAGTATGACGGGCTTGACGGCATCGAGCCGCTGAAGGTACTGGCGGAAGTCGGCTTCCCACGACATGCGGTAGTCAAGGCGCTTCAGGCCGTCCTGTGAATTCGGGGTATAGCAGCAGACGAGGAAGAAGTCGGCCATTTCGAGCGTCACGACACGTCCCTCATGGTCGTGCTCGTCGATGCCAATGCCATAGCTGACACTGAGAGGCTCATGGCGCGTATAGACAGCGGTGCCTGAGTAGCCTTTTTTGTCGGCGTAGTTCCAGTACGAACGGTAGCCCTCAAACTGCAGGTCGAGCTGTCCTTCCTGCATCTTCGTCTCCTGCAGACAGAAGAAGTCGGCATCCAACTGGCGGAAAATATCACTGAAGCCCTTGCCCTCGCAGGCACGCAGCCCATTAACATTCCAAGAAATAAGTCTCATAACTGGTTATAGCTTTAGTTAGTTTGCTGCAAAATTAAACAAAATCTCTTTGTCGTGCAAGAAAAACCAAAAAAAGATAGTATTTTTTGGAAGTAAACAAATAATTAACTACCTTTGCAGGTCAAAAGGCAAAACCAGAAAAAAAAGAAATATGAAGAAAAGAGTATTTTTCCTATTATTGAACCTGCTCTTCTGTTGCACCTTTGTCAGCGCACAGACGAGCGAACTTGAACAACGTGCTCAGGTTGCCATGGAGTCGAAGAAATTTATCGAGGCCCGCTACACCTATATCCGAGCCTACGAAGACTACATGAAGAAGGGGCAGATGCGACAGGGCGTAGAATGTGGCGTCAAGGCTGCCCAGCTCTACCACCGCGAGAACCTCTGGAAGGAGGCTTTCGACCTGCTACGGCAGATAGACCAGGCCGTCATTGCTACCAAGCAGGACATTAGCCGCCGCGCCCCGCTGCACTACCTCACCTGCAAGGAGCGCTACCAGATGTACATGAAGATTCACAAGCCCGCCAGTGCCCAGGAGCAGCTCAACTACATGGAGACACACGCCGGACGCACCAGCGATGATGCTTTGAAGAACGACATGCTCTACCACAAGGCCGTCTTCTACTACACCACCGGTCAGACCAGCAAGGGCAATGAGGCCTTCAAGCAGATGGCCGACAAAATGACAGCCACCAAGGAATACGACAAGGTGGACGAAGTCTACCAGACGCTCATTGCCAGCGGCCGGCGCTCAGGCAGTGCCAACATGGTGGCCCAGTCGTACAGCAGCTACATGGCATGGAAAGACTCTGTGACAGCCATCAAAACGCGCGACGAGATTAACGGGCTGAAACAGCAGATTGCCACCAACGAGGCCGACATTGCCGACAAGGACAGCTCACTGACCACGCGCAAGGCCGTCATCATCGGTCTGAGCATTCTGGCCGTGGTCCTGGCTGCCGCTCTCATCTTCGGTGCCCTGGTGCTGCTGCGCTTCATCATGCAGACACGCAAGCAGAGCAAGACTATTAAGATGCTTAACGAGAACAACGCCCTGAAGGCACAGTTCATCAGCAACATCTCGGCTCAGTTGGAGCCCACGCTGAAGAAGCTGGACAGCCGCCAGCCGGAGGTAAAGGCCCTGCTCGACTTCTCACAGCACATACAGACACTCTCGGGACTGGAGAAATCAGACGAGCCCCTTGATATGGAGGATCTGCAGATGCAGCCTTTCTGCGAGAATATGATTGACCAGATACGCAGCAAGGTAAAGGCTGGAGTCACCCTGAAGGTGGAAGCACCGAAGATGAGTGCCAAGATTAACAAGGAATACGTATCGCACATCCTGCAACACCTGCTGACCAACGCTGCCGAGTACACACCCGAGGGTGGCAAGATACAGCTGGAGTTCAAGAAGCGCAGTGCTCACTCCTACCAGTTCCTGGTGACTGACAGCGGCCAGGGCATACCTGAAGAGCAGCACGACGAGGTGTTCAAGGCATTCCGTGAGGTCAGAGACCTGACCAAGGGCGACGGTCTGGGCCTGCCCATCTGCAGGCAGATGGCCCTGAAGATGAATGGCGACCTGGAGATTGACGGCGCCTACACCAAGGGAGCACGCTTCGTTCTGAGCCTGCATGACGCGTAAGAGCGCGTCGCTTGCAGGACATGCAAAAACACAGCCGGCTGGAGAATGGTTCTTCCAGCCGGCTGTTGTTTTGTTCCTTAGACTATAGCGCTTAGAACTTCGCCATCTTGATAGCTACCACAGCACACTCATCGCCTTTGTTTCCCAGACGTCCGCCAGCACGGTCCTTGGCCTGCTGCAGGTCGTTGGTGGTTAGCAAACCATAGACAACGGGAATGTTGTTCGTAGCGTTCAGGCGGGCAATGCCCTGCGTGACACCCTGACAGATATAGTCAAAGTGCGGGGTTTCGCCACGGATGACGGAGCCAAGCACGATGACGGCATCGTAGCCGTCGTTGAGGGTCATCTGACGTGCGCCGTAAATCAGTTCAAATGAGCCGGGCACGGTCTTCACATGTATATTCTCAGGCAAAGCGCCATGCTTCTCGAGTGTGCTGACACACCCTTGAAGCAAGGCGCCTGTTATTTCCGGATTCCATTCTGCCACAACAATGCCGAAAATCATGTTCGACGCGTCGGGCACTTTGTCCACATTATATTCAGATAGATTTTTAGTTGCCATAACAATGGTTAATTGATAATTAGTAATGAGTAATGAGCAATTGTGATTTGTTCATGCGCAAAATGATGGCTTAACAGTATTCATCATTACTCATTACTCATTGCTCATTACTCATTATTTAGATGACGCGCGCTCAATATAAGCGTCGATGGTCTGGTACTGCATAGAATTGTAGTACTTGTCCTTCACCGTCTGGTAAAGCTTCAGGGCCTCGTCCTTCTTGTTCTGGCTCTCCAGAATCTCACCGGCCTGGATGAGGAACGTGGGCGACAGCGAGTTGTTGTCGGCCTTCTCGGCAGCCTTCTTCAGGGTGCTGACAGCCTTGTCGAGCTGGTTCACGTGGGCGTATGCATTGCCAAGAGCGCCAAGGGCAGCGGGTGAAATCATCTGGTCGTCGCGCAGGTCGAACTTCTCGATGTAGTTGACGGCCTCCTGCCACTTGTCAAGGTTGGCATAGCACAGACCGGCATAGAGATTAGCCAGGTTGCCAGCATCGCCACCCAGGTCGGCAGCCAGCTTGGCGAAGCCTGCGAAACCGGTGCTGTCGCCATTAAGAGCCTTGTCGTACTGCTCACTGGCAAAGTACTCCTGACCCTTGGCCAGCGAGGTGCTTGCCTTCATAGCATTGGGCTCAGCTACATAGTTGTTGTAAAGAATACAACCGGCAATGATGACGACGAGAGCTGCCACTGCACCGATAATCTGCTTCTGATACTTGAGGAAGAAAGCCTCATTCTTGGAGAGTGTCTCCTCCACGGGAGCACTCTGCTGATTGTTTTGTTTTGCCATTATTTTTATTCGTTTTTATATGTACGCACGATTAGCGGCTGCAAAGGTACAAAGAATTTATGAATTTCAAATTATTAATTATGTTTTTTTTCGTTTTTAGACAAGAAAAGCGTAACTTTGCAGCATGATTCTGGAGAAACTGTCGCTCATCAACTATAAGAACATTACGGAGGCAACGCTGGAACTGTCGCCAAAGATTAACTGTTTCATCGGCTCCAACGGCGTCGGTAAGACTAACCTGCTCGATGCCATCTACTTCCTGTCGTTCTGCCATTCCGCCTACAACCCCGTTGACTCGCAGGTAATCCGCCACGGCCAGGACTTCCTGATGCTGGAAGGCCGGTATGACGACGACCTGACCATCAGCTGCGGCATGAAGCGCGGTCAGAAGAAGCACTTCAAGCGCAACAAGAAGGAATACCGCCGGCTGTCGGAGCACATCGGGCTGATACCCATCGTCATGATTTCGCCCGACGACACGAGCCTGATAGGCGGCAGCAGCGAGGAACGGCGACGGCTGATGGATGTGGTCATTGCCCAGATGAACCGCCCGTATATTGACGCCCTGAGCCGCTACAACAAGGCGCTGCAACAGCGTAACACCCTGCTGCGGATGGACGAGGAGCCCGACCCTGACATGATGGCCATCTGGGAAGAGCAGATGGCGATGGCCGGCGAGGAGATATTCAGGCAGCGCACGGAGCTCACCAGCCGCCTGACACCGCTGTTCCAGCAGTTCTATGAGCGCATCTCGGGCGGCCACGAGCGGGTGTCGCTCAACTATGTCAGCCATTGCCAGCGCGGTCCGCTGCTGGAGGTCATACAGCGCGACCGGCATAAAGACCGGGCCATAGGCTACTCGCTGCACGGCATTCACCGCGACGACCTGGAGATTATGCTCGACGGGCACCCCATGAAACGCGAAGGGTCGCAGGGCCAGCAGAAGACCTTTGTCATCAGCCTGAAGCTGGCGCAGTTTGAACTGCTGAAGCAGGCCATGCAGGCAACGCCCCTGCTGCTGCTTGACGACATCTTCGACAAGCTTGACGCCCAGCGGGTGGAACAGATTGTCAGTCTGGTGTCAGGTGAGGCGTTTGGCCAGATTTTCATCACCGACACCAACCGTGAGCATCTTGACAAGATTCTGACGATCTCAACACACGACTACAAGATTTACCACGTAGAAGACGGCGAAATAAATGTTTAGGAAAGAGGTAAAGGACATCAGGGAACTGATTATGCGCAACCTGCGACAGCAGGGACTGGAGATGCCGCTGCTGCAGAAGCGGCTGGTAGAGGCATGGCCAGTAGTGGCAGGCGACGCCATTGCCCGCTACACGCTGAATGCCTACATCAAAAACCAGACGCTCTGCGTACATCTCTCCTCCCCTGCCCTGCGCAGCGACCTGGCCATGCGCCGTCAGGAGTTTGTTAGCCGTCTGAACGAATATGTCGGCAATCAGGTGATTGCCGACATACGGTTCTGCTAACAGCGCTGTTATTGCTCGTTCTGCGGGAAGGCCTTGCCATCTTTGAACACCCGCAGCGTCTCGCTGATGGCCGGGTCGTCATCGTTCAGGTATTCCGTCAGCGCCTGCTCGTCGAGCACGTTGTAGATGAGTCGGCTGTTGATGAAACGTTCCAGCAGGGCATGGCTCTTCTGAATCATCAGGTTACGGCGCTTCAGCCCGTTCTTCTCAGCATACTTCACAAACAGTTCGACGGTATTCAGTTTCTTGAGGTATGCCTCCAGCTCCTTCTTGGTCTTAAACTTCGAGAGTTGCGGACGGTTCTCGTCGACATACTCGTAGGCGAACTGCAGGATCAGTCCCGACATGGAGGCCTCCTTATAATAAGAGGTGACACCGAGGGTGTCTTCGCCGACAAAGATGTCGGGCGTGATGCCGCCACCACCATAGACCACACGTCCGTTGGAAGTATGATACTCCGGACCTTCGTGCTTGATGCTGTCCTGCGAGAAGAACTCACCATGCTGATAGCGGTTGATGAGGTCTTCCTCATAACTGCGGTCGGTACCGCTTGTATATGGCTTCTGTATACAGCGTCCGGAAGGACTGTAGTAGCGGGCGATGGTCAGACGAATCATCGAACCGTCGTGCAGCGAGATAGGCTGCTGTACCAGGCCCTTGCCGAAGGAGCGGCGCCCGATGATGGTGCCGCGGTCGTTGTCCTGAATGGCACCGGCAAAGATCTCGCTGGCCGAGGCCGAGCCTTCGTCGATGAGCACAACGAGCGGAATGCGCTGGTAGGAGCCGCGTCCGTCACTGCGATACTCCTGGCGCTGCGAGCGGCGTCCTTCAGTGTAGACAATCAGCTGGCCCCTTGTCAGGAACTCATTAGCCATCTGGACTGCCGAACCCAGATAGCCGCCGGTGTTGCCGCGAAGGTCGACAACCAGATTCTCAAAACCCTCCTGCCCCAGCCGGGCCAGACCGATGAGCAGCTCTGGGTAGGTCTTGTCGCCGAAGTTCTTGATTTTTATATAGCCTGTATTATCGTTGAGCATGTAGACAGCCGTCACGCTCTTCATGGGTATCTCGCCACGGATGACCGTATAGCGTCGTATCTGCTTCTCCTTGCCGCGCACGACACCGATGGTCACCTTCGTGTCCTTGTCTCCCTTCAGTCGGCGCATCGCCTCGTCGTTGGTAACCTTCTTGCCTACGAAAGCATCACCGTCAATCTCGACGATTTTGTCACCGGCCAGGAGACCGGCACGTTCCGACGGACCGTTGGTAATGACATTCTGCACGTGGATGGTGTCCTTACGGATGGTGAATTCGATGCCTACGCCGAAGAACGAGCCCTTCAGGTCGTCGTTGGCCTGCTGCACATCTTTCTGCGAGATGTAGACGCTGTGGGGGTCCAGCTCCGACAGGATGGTGGGCATAGCCTTCTCCACCAGGTCGTTCACGTTGACGGTGTCAACATACTGGTCGTCGACGATGTGCAACAGGTCGTTCAGCTTATTACTGCCCGAATTGATGATACTCAGCCGGCTGCCCGAGAAACGGTTGGCAAAGAACGAGCCGATGAAGATGCCTACCACCACACTCACTGCCAGCCACAAGGGCATAAAACGATTCTTTCTGTTCATATTATACTTCTAAATAGACCACTTCAATGCCTGCCCGCTGCAGCAGTTCAATACCGTCAGTGAGACGGTATTTCTCGCCATAGACCACACGGCGTATGCCCGACTGGATGATGAGCTTGGCACACTCTATGCAGGGCGAGGCGGTAATATAGATGGTAGCACCATCGGAGTTGTTATTGGAACGTGCCAGCTTGGTAATGGCGTTGGCCTCAGCATGCAGCACGTAGGGTTTCGACACGTTGTTCTCGTCCTCGCAGACATTCTCAAAGCCCGTAGGCGTGCCGTTATAGCCGTCGCTGATAATCATCTTATCCTTAACGACCAGAGCCCCCACCTGCCGCCGCTGGCAGTAACTGTTCTCTGCCCAGATACGGGCCATGCGCAAGTAGCGCTCGTCAAGCTTTTTTCCTTTTGATTCCATTGCGTTTCAGTAATGCGTCAATCGTTGGTTCGCCTCCCCTAAACCGCTGATACAGGGTCATGGGATTCTCCGTACCGCCACGGCTCAGGATATTGTCGCGGAACGACTGGGCCGTCTGCTGGTCGAAGATGCCATGACGCTTGAAGACGGCGAAAGCATCGGCATCGAGCACCTCAGCCCACTTGTAGCTGTAATAGCCCGCCGCATAGCCGCCTGCCATGATATGGGAGAACTGTGTGGTCATACAGGTGTCGCTGCGCTGGCGGCCCAGTATGGCTTTCTTCCAGGCTTCTTTCTCAAAGGGTATGATGTCGGCATCGAAGGCCTCCTTCTGGGTGTAGTAGGCCATGTCGAGCAGACCGAACGACACCTGGCGCAGACAGGCCGTAGCCACCATGAAGTTGCGGCTGCGCACGATACGGTCTATCAGCTCGTCGGGCAGGGGTTCGCCCGTCTGGTAGTGGAAGGCGAAGGTGCGCAGGAACTCTTTCTCGACAGCGAAGTTCTCCATGAACTGCGAGGGCAGCTCCACAAAGTCCCACCACACGTTGGTGCCTGAGAGGCTCTCGAAGCGGGTATTGGCAAACATGCCGTGCAGGGAGTGGCCAAACTCATGGAGGAAGGTCTCCACCTCGCCTAAGGTCAGCAAGGCGGGCTTCTCTTCCGTGGGCTTCGACAGGTTCATCACCACCGACACATGGGGGCGCACGTTCTTGCAGTTGTCAGGGCCAAAGGGCTTCCTGACATCGGCACGCTCCATCCACTGTCCCTGATATTCCGTCATCCATGCCCCACCCTGCTTGCCTTTGCGCGGATGGAAGTCAGCATAGAACACGGCCAGGAAAGAGCCGTCCTTGTCGAACACCTCGTAGGCCTTCACGTCGGGGTGATACACAGGTATGTCCTTGTTCTCCCGGAACGTGATGCCATAAAGGCGGGTGGCCAGTCCGAACACCCCGCCGATGACCTTGTCTAACTGGAAGTAGGGCCGCAGCATCTCGGCATCGATGTTAAATTTCTTCATCTGCAGCTTGTGGCTGTAGTAGCCGGCGTCCCAAGGCTCCAGCTCGAAGTCCTTGCCCTCCATCTGCTGAGCCAGTTTCTTCACCTCCTCACGCTCCTTGAGGGCCGTGGGCTTGTAGGCGTCGATGAGGTCGTTCAGCAGCTTATACACACGGCGCACGTTGCCCGCCATGCGGTGACGCAGCACGTAGTCGGCGTAGGTCTTGTTGCCCAGCAACTGGGCTATCTCGCGGCGCAGGTTCACTAAGCGCTTGCAGATGTCGAGGTTATTCTCCGTATTGTCGTGAATGCCGATGGTATTACGGGCCATATAAAGCTGGCGGCGCAGTTCGCGCTGGGTGCTGTAGGTCATGAAGGGCTGATACGACGGATAGTCCAGTGTGAACACCCACCCCTCCAGACCGCGCTCACGGGCAGCCTGAGCCGCTGCCTCGCGGGCCGTCTCAGGCAGACCGTCCAGCTGCGACGCTTCCGTGAGATGCAGCGTAAAGGCTTTCTGCTCCTTCAGCAGGTTCTGCGAGAACTGCAGGCCCAGCACCGAGGCCTCCTCCGTCAGCTGGCGCAGCCGCTCCTTTCCTTCGGCATCGAGCAGGGCACCGCTGCGCACAAAACCGTCGTAGCAGTTTTCAAGCAGCATCTTTTCTTCTGCCGACAGCCGGCGATGATGCCGGTGAACATACTTGATGCGCTCAAACAGACGCTCGTTCAGCCTGATGTCGTTGGCATGCTTGGTCAGGATGGGACTCATCTTCTGGGCCAGGGCGTCCATGTCGTCATTCGTCTCTGCCGACAGCAGGTTGAAGAACACGGCCGACGTGCGGCTGAGCAGGTCGTAATAGTTGTCCTTCTCGTCGTCAACCGAGATGATAGTGTTGTCGAACGTCGGCCGTTCGGGGTTGTTGACGATTTTCTCTATCTGTTCATCATCGCGCCTGATGCCCTCCATGAAGGCCTCCTCAAAATCCTCCAGGCGGATACGGTCAAAGGGGGCCGTGTCGTGCGGCGTCAGGTAGGGCTCAAAAAACGGGTTCTTCCTTTTCGTCTCTTCGTTCATAACATATATTTATTCTTTTCATAAAAAACTCACATCAGCAGGCGTTCCATCTGTGGAATTTCGATACGTCCGCGGTGCAACAGCAGCAGTCCGTCGCGCTGCAGCTGGTTGAGAGCCCGGCTCACGTCAAGACGGCTGTCGCCCACCTCGTCGGCCAGACGTGTCATCAGGATATGGAACGTCTTGGGACCTGCGGGATAGATGCAGCGCTGACTCAGGAAACGGACGATACGCTCGCCGAGCGACGCAGGAAAGCGGTGCCACGCCTGGCGCAGCAGTTTCTGCGCCTGAGTGGCCATCAGGTTGAGGATGTTCATGCGGAACACCATGAACTCCTCGCTAAGGCGCGTCACCTCAGTCTTTTCAAGGGTGATGAAGCTGCACTCCGTGAGCGTCGTGAAGGTGTGGGTGAAGCGCTGGTTATAGCCGAAGATGGCCTCTAACTGCAGCAGATAGGGGGCCGACAACTGCTCGGTGACCTTATAGGCATGGTCGTCGGAACGGGTCTCTGCCTGAAGGGTTCCCGACAGCAGGAAAAAGAGCTGTGTGCATGGTTCGTCCTCGCTGACTACCACCTGTCCTGCGGCGTGCTTCAGGAAGCCAAACCTAGTATGCCCGGCAACCTGGGCCAGATTGTCGCGGCTCATGCCCTGAAACAGAGGGAACTGGAGCAGATGGTCATATAGCTGTAGTGTCGGCACTGCCTATTCAGATATTTTATCTTTTAACGCCGGCGAGAACCATACCCCGTTGCTGCCGTCGGGGTTGGCATAGATGAAGTAGACCATCAGCTCCGGATGGCGGTCAAGGACGGCCTTGGCGCGCTCTACGCCCATCACCATGAACGCGGTGGCATAGGCATCGGCCACGGCACAGCTCTTGGCCAGCACAGTGGCCGAGAGCAGGGAGTGCTGCACGGGATAGCCCGTCTTAGGGTCAATGGTGTGTGCATACTTGCGCCCGCCCTTGTAGTAGAAGTTGCGGTAGTTGCCGCTGGTGGCCATGGCCATATCGGTGATGTTAAGCACCGTCTGCAGCTCGCCACCTACCGACAGCGAGTCGTCTGTAGGCTTGGTGACGCCTATCTTCCAGGGCAGGCGTCGCTGGCTGATGCCCTGGGTGACAACCTCGCCGCCTATCTCGACCATGAAGTTCTGGATGCCACGGCTACGCAGCAGACGGGCCACGACGTCGGTGCCGTAACCTTTGGCAATGGCCGAGAAGTCATACTGGTTGCGTATCTTGAGCAAGCTGTCTACCTGCTGGCTCGTGGGCATCTGCTCGTGCTTGAAGCCAAAGCCCCAGGCATTGACCAGCGGCGCCACGGTAATGTCGAAAGCGCCGTCAGTCTCGCCGTGTACGGTCTGCGCAAGGTCGAACACCTCGTTGAACATGGCACTCCGCTGTGGCTGTTCGCCACGGTTGATGCGGCTGGTGGTAGAGTGCTCGTTGAACATGGAGAACTCATCATCCACCTTCTTCAGTTCAGCCTCGATGGCCGACTGCAGATTCTCCTCTGACTGGTAGGTCACGCTATAGACGGTGCCGAAGACAAGGCCTTCATGGTGCTGATAGGGTGCTGACCGCTGCTGGCGTATGATGAGGATGGAGCCCACCACAAGCAGCGTCAGGAAGGGCAGCTGCCAGATAAGTTTTTTCTTTTGCTTTGCATCCATGTGTCACTCTCTTTTCAGATATCAATAATCACGTTAAAGGTGGCTGATATGTTCGACGTGTCCTGCGTGCCGTAGCCGGGTACATACCAGGAGTTGCCCAGTTCACCCTCGCTGTGGGCCAGACGCTGGCGGTAGCGCACGCTCCAGCCTAAATGGAAAGGCCCCAGAATCTGGGCATCGAGTCCGAAGACGACCTCTGCCCAGTGCTGGTAGCACGACAGGTCGAAGACGCCAAAGCCCGAAGGCCATTTCCATACCGGGTCAGGGAAATCATTGCGCCACACGTCGATGTTGTAACTGGTATAGGCATAGCGGAAACCGGCAAACAGGCGGTTGGCCTGGTGCTTCTGCTTCAGCAGGTTGAAGTCGACGCCTACGCGGAAATAAGGTGCCGCCGTCTTATAGGCTATTTCTCTCACGGGGTCTGCCTCGTGGTTGGCCTTACCGTAACCCAACTCAAAGACCGGGAACCACTGGTCGTGCAGGTTCAGCCTCAGGGCACCCTCGTACTGCCCGTAGTCGCTCAGCATCAGCTGGGCAGCGCCTACCAGGTCGAACGACACCTGGAAGCCGCGCATCAGGGGTATGGAGTCCTTCTCTAACCGGAACAGCTTCTGGGCATCGGCTGGCAGCAGGGCCAGCGCAAGCAGCAGCAGACTAATTGCGCGCTTTGAGATAGAGGTAGAAATTCTCTGTTCTGGGGTCATAGGTAACTGACGGGTTGTTTAGTCTGATGGAATCTATGGCGTGGTTGGTACAGCGGACAGCAGTGACGGTATGGAAGTAGGCCACGGCACAGTCCACCGACTCGAAGTGGGGGCGGTTGTCCTTCTTGATCCACACGGTGTCGGTAGCCCGGTAACTGCCGTTGCGGAAGTTGAAAAACAGCGTGTCTTCCGGGTTGACATAGCCTATGGCTACCTGAATGGTGTCCTTCTGGATGAGAGAACCCCTCAGGGTAACCATCGTGCCGTCGACGCGACGGCTGACAATGTCGAGCGTGTCCTTCAGCGTGTCAGCGGCCAGTGTTGGCTTCTTCATCACATAAAGCGTGCGCACGACATTCTCTACCGGGCAGTCGATGCTGCTACAGGCACACAAACCCAGCAGAACGGCTATTGATATTAACAGCGTGTGCTTCATATTGTTGTCTCAATCTGATAGTCGTTACGGCCGGCCGACGAGCGGCTGATGAGGTCGCCAAGGAAGCCGGTAAGGAACAGCTGCGTGCCTATCATCATCATCGTCAGGGCGATGTAGAAGTAAGGCGAGTCGGTAACCAGCCGCTGCGGTATGCCGTTGGCCAGGCACCACAGCTTGTCGGCACCGATGACGAAGGCGGCAATAAAGCCTATCATGAACATGATAGTACCCAGGAAGCCGAAGACATGCATGGGCTTCTTGCCGAAGGCCGAGAGAAACCACAGGGTCAGCAGGTCAAGATAGCCGTTGACAAAGCGGTTCCATCCCATAAATTTAGACGAGCCGTACTTGCGGGCCTGGTGGTGTACCACCTTCTCGCCTATCTTGTCGAAGCCGGCCTGCTTGGCCAGATAGGGTATGTAGCGGTGCATCTCGCCATACACCTCAATGTTCTTGACCACAGCCTGGCGGTAGGCCTTCAGGCCGCAGTTGAAGTCGTGCAGGTTCTTGATGCCGCTCACCTTACGGGCCGTGGCGTTGAAGAGCTTCGTCGGCAGGGTCTTCGACAGCGGGTCGTAGCGTTTCTGCTTGTAGCCGCTCACCAGGTCGTAGCCGTCCTGGGTTATCATGCGGTACAACTCAGGAATCTCGTCGGGCGAGTCCTGCAGGTCGGCATCCATCGTGATGACCACGTCGCCCTGGGCCTGGGCAAAGCCGCAATACAGGGCGGGGCTCTTGCCGTAGTTCCGGCGGAACTTGATACCACGCACCACGTCGGGCTGCTTCTGGTGCAGCTCGCCGATAATTTCCCACGAGTGGTCGGTAGAGCCGTCGCTGATGAAGATGACTTCATAACTGAAGCGATGCTCTTTCATCACCCGCTCTATCCACGCATACAATTCGCGAATAGACTCTTCCTCATTATAAAGAGGTATTACTACTGATATATCCACAGTTCTGTTTGCTGTTTTTTTACGATTTCCAATTTCTATAGTTTCACGGCACGGCGCTGAAGCATGGCCGCTATCGGCAGCCCGAGGACCATGCCGACCAGGATGTTCACCGTCAGCACGTTCAGGGCATAGTCAATGGGGCGAAGCTGTCCCATCTGCTCAAGACTCTCCTGCATGGACTGCTGAATGCCATATTGCTCTATCATCTGCTTGGCTTCGGGCGTCGAAAGGGCATCGGCAAGCGATTTCATCAGGTAGCCCTGGTCGATATAGGCAAAATAAACGTATTGCGCCAGGGCCAGCAGGATGGCGGCATAGAAGAACACGTAGACGGAGTAGCCCCATCCGCGTCCGAAGGAGATGGTGCCGCCAAGGCCTACATCACGAAACTTACTGAGCCGGCGCCCCACAAAGAAGGGCGTGGCCACCATCAGCAGCATGGCTACCATGCTGTAAACAGGATTGGCAATACCCAGGATGTAGCAGGCGAAACTGGCCACCCACAACAGCGCAAGCAGGGCGCCGTCAATACGCGCAAAGGCCTTCAGTTGTATATATTCTGCTGGAGTCATTTTAACTTTTCCCTGTTTTTTGGTGCAAAATTACGCATTTTCTGCCACATAACGCGGGTTAGGCCACAAAAAATAGTTAAAAAAGGGAAACTTTTCACTTTTCACTTTCCGTTTCTCACTTATTTGTTGTACCTTTGCACCCGCTTTCGGGCAAAACACATGAGCCAGTCCTGTACGGCCAGCTCCTGAGGAATCCTCCAGGACGGGAACGTAGCAAAGGTACTCGGTTGTAGCGGCGCGATGCAGACCGCTGGCTCACCCGCCTCTTTAGCTCAGTTGGCCAGAGCACGTGATTTGTAATCTCGGGGTCG
>CAMYZO010000007.1 GCA_947303855.1 uncultured Prevotellaceae bacterium | reverse complement strand
TCATTTTCAGCCTCTGGAGCATCATTTTCAGCTACAGGAGGCACGACTGAGGCCACAACCGGTGCAGCAGATGCCACGGCTGACCAACCCTTCGGTTCTGTTATGATACCCGAAGGATTCCTATGCTCATTATTTTGTTGTACCGACTGCGGGGATATGTTCTCAGTATCGTCTGATTCATCATCCGCTGTCTCTTCATCTTTTGCACTTACCCATCTGCCTTTAGACTTCGACCGGTAAATCAGATAGCCTGCCGCAAGCATCATCAACAACAGCAAGCCTATCAGGAGTGCCCTCCACATTTTAAGACTGCTTGACTGCTGACTCTGTTGCAGGTTGTTTTTCGTGTCGTGGTTCTGTGCAGCCTGTTGTTGATTCCCCCGGACTGCTCCTGTCCTCAAAGCAGAGAGGCTATCCAATGGCGCATTGGGATCTTGGTTAGTGACATACTCAATGCGATATTCAGAACGTCTCAGCTTCTGCAATACATGATCCTTGAGATATTTGAAATCCTTAGGATAGCGTTTACGGATAACACGCTCCTTCTCGTCAGGGCGCCGATTGCTGCTGATCACTTCTAATATAGCTTCGCGATTCGGCATCTGCTCCAAGGTAGCTTCTTCGATAAACTCAGTCAAGCCGTCCCAGTCTTCTGCGACATAACTGACCTCAATGAGTTTGTCATCATAACGGCTACCCTCTTTCAGTTTGGCCACTAAGGCATCAGCACGTTTCTTAGCCAATTTTTCGTTAAAGGCGTAAGGACCGTCAGGCGACCCATAGCCACAGACGACAATCCGCCGTATGCTGGCACTGCTGTCAGCAGCCACCTGGCTGATGATGGCAGACATACTTTCAAGTTCGTGCTTGTTCTCTCCGAAGTCAGCATCAAGTTTTGCGCCATTTATCGGGAATGACATACTGACCCCTCTTTCAACATCATATTGTTGTTGTACACTCTGAGACACGGCGCCTTCACACACATTGGCAAGCATAAACAACAACATCATGGACAACAATCCCCTCGCGCGTACATTATTATATATATAAGGGCGACGGATTGATAGAATCATTCTGTCAACTGAAGAATGACCTTCATAAAAATGATTGTCTGGCAAACAGGCACAAACAGCATCTTGCCTGTTCAAAGACGTTGAACAAGCAGGAATAACAAATTGTTTTGAGTCCTGTTTACACATAAATTGCAATTAATGCTGCAAAGATAGTCAATAAATCCAAAACTTGCAAGAAAAATCCCAAAAAATTATTGCAAAAGAGTACATTTTCTTTAAAAATCACAAAAATTCGGCTGTTTTTCACTGCAAATCTTATTTTAGTGCCATATTGTAATGTGTGACAAAGTGCGATGATTCGGATTACGAAGATGAACCCACGTTACCTTGACGGCCTTTCTACACAGAATGAAAGCAGGACAACCTAAGTTGCCCTGCCTGAAGTCATTGAACGGCATTGACAGCCGCGCGATTATATAATTGTCAAAATCACTGAGAATCAGGGGCTTTTACAAATGCAGCTCATGTCCCATACGTTCCTGCTTTGTCTTCAGGTAACGGTAATCATACTCATTGGGAGTAATCTCAATAGGTACGTTCTCAACGATTTCCAGTCCGTAGGCCTCCAGACCGACACGCTTGGTGGGGTTATTGGTCATGAGACGCATCTTGTGGATGCCTAACAGCCGAAGCATTTGTGCGCCACAGCCGTAGTCGCGCTCATCGGGCTTGAAGCCCAGGTGAACATTGGCCTCCACGGTGTCAAGCCCTTCCTCCTGCAGCTTGTAGGCAGCAATCTTGTTCATCAAGCCAATGCCGCGCCCCTCTTGCTGCATATAGATAAGCACACCCTTGCCCTCGTTTTCTATCATCTCAAGCGAGCGGTGCAGCTGTTCGCCGCAGTCGCAGCGCATGGAACCGAGGATATCGCCCGTGGCACACGAGGAGTGGACGCGTACCAGCACCGGCTCGTCTTCCTTCCATTCACCCTTGATGAGAGCCATGTGTTCCAGGCCGTTCGACTTCTGACGGAAGGGGATAAGCTGGAAATGTCCGTAACGGGTCGGCAAATCCACGCGGTTGCCCACCTCAATAAGCGATTCCTTCTTCAACCGGTAGGCTATCAGGTCTTTGATGGTGATAATCTTCATCTGGTGCTCCTTGGCAAAGATCTGCAGTTCCGGCATACGGGCCATGGTGCCGTCGTCGTTCATAATCTCAATCAGGGCACCGGCCGGGTAGAGTCCAGCCAGCTTACACAGGTCGATGGCAGCCTCCGTATGGCCGGAGCGGCGCAGCACGCCGTTGTCCTGGGCATAAAGCGGATTGATATGCCCCGGGCGACCGAAGGTCTTGGGCGTTGACGTGGGGTCAGCCAGTGCCCGGATGGTGGCGGCACGGTCATGGGCAGAGACCCCCGTGGCACAGCCCTCCAGCTTGTCAACGGTCACGGTGAAGGGTGTTCCCAGCATCGATGTGTTCTCCTGTACCTGATGAGGCAGTTCCAGTTCTTCACTGCGACTGATGGTAATCGGGGCACAGAGCACGCCCCGGGCGAACTTCAGCATGAAGTTCACCATCTCTGGCGTTATCTTCTCTGCAGCACAAATCAGGTCACCCTCATTCTCGCGGTCTTCGTCGTCGACCACGATGACGAACTTTCCTTCACGGAAGTCGTCAATGGCCTCTTCTATAGTATTCAATTTGAAATTCTCCATATCTTCCTTACACCTTATTATATTTTATACCTTATATTATATATTATATGTTTTCAAGATGTGCATACTCCATGATACGCGGAACCAGCCGCTCGCTGGTCTGCCTGATGTCGTGCAGGTCTTTGTACAGACGCAGGCGGAAGCGCCACATACGCAGATAGAAGAACAGGCCTACAGGCAGCACCAGTCCTGTTATGATATTCATCCACTTCTTGTTGAACGGCCGTGTATGGGCATGCACCATGAGAATGGGATAGTTGTTAAGCTCTGTCAGGATGATGCGGTCTTTCGAGTAGCTCAAATCTTCGACGGCCGTCTCCAGCGCGCTGCTGATACGTTCTATCTCATGGTCGTTGCTGGCACTGAAGAACACCTTGATGGGGTTCGGCAAATGCAGCAGTTTGTGCTCCTCGGAGTATGCCACGATACGGTTGTCAATGGCTTTCAGCAGGCGTACGTCCAGCTGATATTTCGGGTCTTCGATAATCACCTCCTTGCGAATGATGTTCCGCTTCATCCGGAGTCCCAAGGCACGGCGTGCCAGGTCTTTATACAGGTCTACGTTGAACACCACCGAATCGTTATTGGCCTTATAGGTAAAGAACACAGCCACCGGAGCCAGTGCCATGGTTGATATCAGCTTACCGAACCATACCGTCCACTCATCAGCGCGTGCCATACGCATGCCCGAGTTCTCAAAGATGTAATAGATGATAAACACCACCACCGAGATGATGACGGGCACGCCCATGCCGCCCTTACGGATAATGGCGCCCAGAGGTGCGCCTATAAAGAAGAAGATGACGCACGACAGGGCCATGGTGAAGCGGTTGATGGCCTCCATGCGGTGCATACGCTCGTGGCGATTGATGTTGAACGAGTATTCGCTCTTCATGTTCAGGTCGTACGATTCCGACTGGGCGCGCTGCATGGCCTGCTGTACCACCACACGCCTCTCGTTGTCAGACAGTTTCAGGAAAAGACTGTCGAAGTTGACCTTCCCGGAGGCTGCCTGAGCATACGCTTTCAGAGAGTCTTTCTTGTTAATGACGGGCTGGTTGAAGGTGCGGTACCGGGAATCGCGCTCAAATTGCCGTCCTATAGAATCGTTGAAGATGATGATAGAGTCAAGGTCTGTCAGGATCTGGTCCAGACTCTTGGAGCGGGCATCAGCAGCGATGCCGGTCTCATCGGCCAGGTTAAAGTCGCTGTCAAAGTCGAGCACGATACGCTTCAGTGCAAAGGTCTCACGCCGATACGGCACGTGGGCTGCACCGGCCATATCCTGACTCTGCATATTCTCAAACCACTCACCATTATACAGCGTCAGCAGCAGGTGTTTTTTCTCTGCCGTGGTCTGCATCGTACCCGAATCGGCAAGGATAATGGCCTGGTCCTCATAGCTGTTGGTGCGCCGGTAAATCATGATACCGTACAGCATACCCGTTTCCAGGTTTTTCTTCTGAACATAGAGGTTGGAGTTGGGTATACCATCGTAGAAGATGCCCTCAGGTATCTCCACCTCAGGACTCTTCTGCTTCACTGAGAGCAACAGCTGGTAGAACGACTTATCGGCGAAGGGGCCCACTACATCCTGAAAATAGAAAGAGGTGCAGGCTATGAGTATAACAATGGCGATGATAGAGCGTGAGGCCTGCAACAGTGAAATACCGGCTGCCTTGATAGCCGTCAGTTCAGAGCTTTCACCCAAGTTACCAAAGACTATCAGTGACGACAGCAGAATAGCCAGTGGGAAGGCCTGCGGCATCAGCATCAGTCCCATATACCAGAAGAACTGGGCCATTATTTCCAGCGACAGTCCCTTTCCTATCAGCTCATTGACGTAACGCCACAAGAACTGCATCATCAACACGAACTGGCAGATGAAGAAAGCACCGGCGAACAATTGCAGGAACTGCTTAGCTACAAATATGTCAAGTTTTTTAATGCGAAACATTGCGCTCTATTCAATTCAAGCTGCAAAATTACAATAAAAAACACAGAGTACGTTATAATTTTTAAATTTTTAATTATTCTACAGTCCGCTGACCCGGTGCAGCCGTTCCATATTTCCGTCCCACAAATCATGCAGGTCGTCAATATCTTCAGGCAACGCATAGTCGGATACATGCAGAAAAAGCTCATCGGTCAGGTCGCTTCGGCCTATACGCATCTCCCAATATGCCTCAGGGTCTTCCTCATTCACCCACTGCAGCCTGATGTAGCTGTTCCGCTGGCGTTCCACCACCCTGGCCTCCAGTGTATGATGGTCTGTCCATACCTCGCCCCATGTAAATGAAATCACATCATCGCCGACGTCCTCGACATAATCAGCCAACCAGCGACCAAGGCCATGAACAGTACCTATCTGCTCCCATACTAAACCCGGCGACTTTGTAGCCAACGGGTACTCAATATATAGCTTTTGTTTCGTCGTATTCATCTTTAGGTCAGTTTTATCACGTATTATTGGGGCAAAATTACAACTTTTTCGCGAATTTTGAAATTTTTCTCATAGAAATTTTGTTAATTCGAAAAATAATACTACCTTTGCACCCGCAAAACAGAAAACATGGCGGGATAGCTCAGCTGGTTAGAGCGCATGATTCATAATCATGAGGTCGCCGGTTCAATCCCGGCTCCCGCTACACCGACAGTGAACGAGTTACAGAGATGTAGCTCGTTTTTATTTTGCTACCCTTGCATACAGCCGGGCAACGATAGCACCGCTAATGTTATGCCACACGCTGAACACGGCACCGGGGATGGTGGCCATAGGATAGGCGGCGAAATGGAGCGTGGCAAGACTGGAAGCCAGGCCGCTATTCTGCATGCCCACCTCTATGCTGATGGCCCTGCGCTTGGCATCGGGCAGACGCAGCAGACGACCGACAAGCCAGCCCAGCCCCAGGCCACAGAGGTTGTGGAGCGCGACCACCACGATGATGACCATGCCGCCCATAAGCAGTTTCTGAGCATTGGCAGAGATGACGATGAGCACGATGAAGGCGATGGCCAGCGACGACACAGCAGGCAGACAGACCGTCATCCGCTCAGTGAGCTTCGGACAGAGTCCCTTGACGATGAGGCCGGCCACAATGGGCAGGATAACCACCCAGAGGATGCTCAGCAGCATACCTGCCACATCTACATCGACGCTCTTGCCTGCCAGCAGCCACACCAGCAGCGGTGTCATGACCGGTGCCAGCACGGTGGAGGTAGCAGTCATACCCACCGACAGTGCCAAATCGCCCTTGGCCAGATAGGTTATCACGTTGGAAGCCGTGCCGCCGGGACAGCAGCCCACGAGTATCACGCCCACGGCCAGGGCCTCGTCGAGGGCAAACACCCGCGACAGCAGCAGGGCCAGCAGGGGCATGACCGTGAACTGTGCCACGCAGCCGATGACAACATCCTTTGGCCGGCTGAACACAATCTTGAAATCCTCCAGTCTGAGGGCCATTCCCATGCCAAACATAATGATACCCAGCAGCGGGTTAATGACGGTGGGCTTGATGCCGCTGAACGCTTCGGGAACGGCGAGTGCTACCACTGCTGCTACGAGTACCAGCACACCCATATAGTCGGAAATAAACTTACAGAGTCTTTTCATTGTTAATGACAGATAATTACTTGTTTCTTTGACCTGATGTCTCAGAATTAGGGGGCAAAGTTACTGAAAAAAGCACAATTCCCTTGTCCTTTTGACATTAAATCTTCCTTTTTTCGTTTTTTTTCATTAACTTTGCACCCGACAATCCTTATTGACAGAAAGATACGACTGATGACACGAACATTTGGAACCGCAGTAACAGCCATTTTGCTAAGCCTCAACGCTATCTGCATGCACGCCCAGTCAGTTCAGGAAAAACTGGCTACCGACGTGAACTGCGCAGCGGGACTGCACTACCTGCGCCCCACAACCGCCAACGACGACACACCGGCACCAGACGGCAAACAGCCTTTCTACATTAACCACTATGGCTGTCCTGCAGCCTACTACATGGAGAAGGCTGAAGCCTACGACGCCCCCTTCCTGACGCTGACCAAAGCCGACAGCGCCGGGGCGCTCACCCCGCTGGGGCGCGACGTACTGCACAGGGTCGGCCTCATTAGAAGCGATGCCCACAACCGCTCAGGCGAGCTCACATCCAAGGGTGTCAGCCAGGCAAGAGAGCTGATGACCCGCCTGGTGGAGCGTTTCCCTGCCGTTTTTACGGCCAAGGGCTACTACAGCGGACGCTCCGTAGTGGAGAATCACTGCATACAGACCATGGAGGAGCAGATGGTCCAGTTGTCGCACCTGCGCCAGCCCCTTCTCTCGAACATCACATCCTCGTATCAGGAGAGGGGGTTCATGAACCCCACAGACAAGGTGCTGGACGGTGAACGGAATAACATGACAGCCACAGTTCTCTATGCAGAATTCTTCAAGCGCAACACTGACGACACACAGCTGATGAGCGCACTCTTCAGCGACACCGCCTACGTCAGTGCCTGCGTTGACGCGTCCATGCTCAGCCATCAGCTCTTCACCCTCGCCGGCAGCGTACAAATGACGGGCAATGCCACCCTGCCGCCACTCTTCGACATCTTCACCAAAGACGAGATATACCGCCACTGGCGCAAGCAGAACGCATGGAACTACGTCACCTACGGCAGCTACAAGCCAAACGGCGGCAACCAGCCCTACATGCAGCGTGCCACGCTGAGAAACATGATGCACATGGGCGACAGCGTGCTGAAGCGCTATAACCCTATGATTCACATACGTATCTGTCCGCAGAGCGTCATCATGGGTCTGGCCTGCCTGATGGAACTCGACAGCTGCGGACTGGAGACCGCCGACCTGGCCACACTGGAAGAGCGGGGATGGGCCGACTACAGTATAGCCCCCCTTGGAGGCAGCATCGAGATGATACACTACCGCCGCAACCGCCAGGACACCGACGTGCTGGTGAAAGTGCTGCTCAACGGCCATGAGGCACAACTGCCCATAGCCACCGACTGTGCCCCCTACTACCACTGGAACGACGTAAAGCGCTACTACCTGCGCCGGCTCTACAAGTACGAGAACACCAGATTCACCAAGAAAATAAAATAGGAACATGAAGGACGCCACGATGAAACAGACACGCCTATGGCTGCTCGCCGCAGCACTGCTGACGCTTCACCTCACAACCTTCACTGCCCAGGCACAGAAGGTGGTTGACATCATCAAGAAGCACCCTGCCTACGCATCCTGCAACTACAACATCTACCCTGACAGCGTGAACTACATCATGACACCGCCGCCGAAGGACAAGCACCCGTTCTATATCTCCCACTACGGACGCCACGGCTCACGCTACATCAGCAACCGCAAGGGCTATGACATACCCTACCTCATGATGCTGCACGCTGACAGCCTTGACGAACTCACCCCCATCGGCGAGCGCGTGCTGGAGGAAATGAAGCTTATCATGCACGACTCAGAAGACCGTTGGGGCGAACTGACGGACAATGGCAAGAAGCAGCACCGCCAGATAGCCCGCCGCATGGCAGAGAACTACCCCGAAGTGCTTGGCGGCAACGCCACGCTAAGCGCCCGCAGCACCATTGTGCCCCGCTGCATGATGTCGATGGGAGCAGCCATGATGGAGATGATGCAGGTAAACCCGCAACTGGACATCACGATGGATGCTCCGAAACGCACCATGTGGTATATGAACCATCAGGACGACAACCTGCGCAAGGGCTACATGACGCCTGAAGCCAAGAAGGCCTACAACAAATATATCAAAAAGCGTTCGGGCAACACCCGCCTGATGGAGAAGCTTTTCCTGAACCCCGACATCGTCGAGGAGATTGTTGACGAGACGCAGTTCAACTACTACCTCATGAAGATGGGACTGTTCCAGTTGCACACCCACCGCTACCGCGACACCTATCTTATTGACATCTTCACAACCGAGGAACTCTACAAACTGTGGCAGATGGACAATGCCCTGTGGTACATACAGCACGGTGCCTGCAAGCTGAATGGCGGACGGCAGCCCTACAGCCAGCGCCACCTGCTGCGACAGCTCATAGCCGATGCCGACAGCTGCCTGCGTCTGGAACGGCCTGGCGCACAGATGCGCTTCGGCCACGAGACGGTACTGCTGCCCCTGACCTGTCTGCTCGGCATCAACGGCTACGACCTGGAGACCGACAACCTAGAACAGCTTGAAACCGAGGGCTGGTGGTGTTCCAGTGTGTTTCCCATGGGCTCTAACCTGCAGTTCATCTTCTACCGCCGCAACCCTGCCGACAAGGATGTGCTGGTCAAGGTACTGCTGAATGAAGAGGAGGCCACGCTGCCGCTGAAGACTGACTGTGCCCCCTACTATCACTGGTCAGAATTCCGCCGCTTCTACCTGAAGAAGTTGGCGAAATATGAAAAGGAGAGGAGCAAATCACTATCGGAGTGAGGGGGCAGGATGGCTGACAATACTGGCAATTCAAGTTTTTCTGCATTTTTTTGCTTCAAAGCTTTTTATTCCCCAAGATTTTTCGTATCTTTGCACCGCCACTAACCATTAAAGCATATTGATGAATCTCAGGAAGTATGCCATTCGGATGATTGTCGTGGCCTTAGGCCTGGTGTCGGGCATTGCCCAGGCCCAGGATGTGCCACGTCAGTACACCAAGGAGCACCCACTCGTCTATGAAGATGCGTGGGATTTGTGGCCTTACGTCTTCCTGAATGAGTTCGGCGAACCCGAAGGCTTCAATATCGACATGCTGAAGCTGTTGTTCGACAAGCTTGACATACCCTACGTCATCAGGCTGAAGCCCACCAACATAGCCCTGCAAGACCTGAAGGAGGGACGGTCGGACCTGATGCTCGGCATGGCCGCCCCGTTCCATAACGACTATGCCACCTACGGCCGCGAGGTGGTCCAACTGTTTACTCACAGCATCGTTTCGTCCAAGTCTGCCCCCCGCATGGTACACACCATAGACGACATCAGCAGCCATCAGGTGATAGTCCATACCGGCAGCTTCAGCCATCACCTGATAGAAGAACGCGGCTGGGCCTTCAACTGCCAGCCCTACGGCGACATGAAAGAGGCCATCCAGAGGGTCAGCTCTGAGGGGAAAGGCGAGATTGTGTGGAACACGGTGTCGCTGACGTGGCTCATGTGGAAGTTCCACACCACCGACCTCCAGATAGCCCCCATCAACATTCCGCACGGCGAGTACCGCTTCATGTCGAACGACACGCTGCTGCTGCACAAGCTCGACAGCGCCTATGCCCAGCTGCGCTCCAGCGATCAGATGGCCCCCATCCTTTACAAGTGGTTCTATCCAGAGCGCAAGGAGTCGGGAATTCCCGACTGGGTACAGTACGTGGCGGCCGTCGTGGGTGTACTGGCATTCCTGCTGCTCTACTACGTCATCGGCCTGCGCATCAGGGAACGGCGAATGACGCGCCTCATTGCCAAGCACAACCGCCGCCTGGCACTTATCCTGCATACCACCAAGGTGCGGGTGCTGCTCTACGACGTGAAGCGCCAACGGCTGTCATGGATGAACGCCAAAGGCGAGATGGATCCCCAAGAGCATACCTTCGATGACTACAGGCACCTGTACAGTCAGGAAAGCTACGACCTGCTGACATCGGCCCTGAATGCCATCGTGGGCAACCGGCAGGACACGAGCGTGGTAGAGATTACCCGCAAGAGCAACGCTGACCAGCGCAGAAACGTCTTCACGCTCGCCGTGTTCAGGCGTACCAAACGCGGGACGCCCTCTGTCATCGTAGGCATCATTGACGACCAGACCGAACGGCTGCTCCAGCAGCACGAGGCCAGCGACAACCTGCTGCGCTACCGGTCAATCTTCAACACATCAATGGTGGACATGACCTACTATAACCCGGAAGGCATACTGACCGACATCAACCAGAAGGCCTGCATGACCTTCAACTGCAAGCGCGAGGACCTGCTGGCCGAACGCGTGCCCTTCACCTATGCCCTGGAAGACCCGGGCGTCACAATAGAAGACTTCGACGGCTGCTACAGCACCCACATCATCAAGGCAACAGACAACCCGAACCTGGCCGACAGCATCAAAATCCAGCGTAACATCTACTACGAGCAGCAGTTGGTTCCCGTGTACGATGCCGACGACCGTTTCCTGGGCATCGTAGGCTCCGGCCGCGACGTTTCGGAATTTGTCAACTCCTACCACCAGCTGAAACGCAGCATCAAGAAGATGATGTCGGCAGCCATCCATGTCACCGACTACATCAACAACATCAACTACGCCCTGCATGCCGGCGGCGTGCGGCTGGTGAGTTACTCGCCCAACACACATATCCTGACCATCTACAAGGAGATGAACGTGGTGCAACTGACGCTCACCCAGTCGCGCTGTCTGAGCCTGATTGACGACGACTCCAGGCGCAGGGCCATCCGCCTGATGAACAACATGGACCAGCACAGCAGCGACTCCATTGAAGCCATCATCACCACCAATGTCCGCGTGAAACAGCACCAGCGCCTGTCCGTACTGATTGACATGATACCCGTCTACGGCAACAAAGGCGAGGTGGAGAGCTACTTCGGACTCTGCCGTGACGTCAGCAACGAGACAGACACAGCCAAGGAGCTGGAACGCGAGAAGGCCAAGGCCCAGGAGGTGGAGAGCGTGAAGAACGCCTTCGTGCGTAACATGAGCCATGAGATACGCACGCCAATCACTACCGTCGTGGGCTTTGCCGAACTCTTTGCAACTGACCACGACCCTGCCGACGAACCGGGCTTCATAGCCGAAATCAAGTCGAACGCGTCCTACCTCCTGAAACTTGTCAACGACATCCTGTTCCTGTCAAGACTGGATGCCCACATGATAGAGTTCAGGAAGACTGCAACCGACTTCGCCATCACCTTCGAGGCCCACTGCCAGATGGGCTGGAGCCAGAACCAGAAGAGCGGCGTCAACTACATCGTAGAGTCACCCTACGAGCACCTGATAGTCGAGATTGACGACTCCAACGTAGGGAAAATCATCGAGCAGGTGGCCGAGAATGCTGCCCGGTACACCACACAAGGGTTTGTCAGGGCACGCTACGACCATATCGGCGACCAGCTGCTCATCAGCATCGAAGACACCGGCTGCGGCATCAGCGCCGAACAGCAACAAATGATGTTCGAGCGATTCGGAGCGTCCTTTAGCGGCAACAGCACGGGCCTGGGCATGCCCATCTGCAAGGAACTGGCGCAACAGATGGGAGGAAGCATCTACGTGAACTCCGCCCCTGAGAAAGGCACGACGGTGTGGATTATCATTCCCTGCAAGGCCATACAGACAGAAAAGAAACTCAGCACCTATTAAAGATGACTATGGAAAGGAACTTCGCACACACCTGGCAACTGGTACTGCTACTGCCCGCCCTGCTGCTGACCATGGCAACGGGAGCCAAGGCCTCCGGGCCACAGGAGCCCCTGGTCATCATCTGCGACTGGGACATGCCGCCCTACGAATATCTTGACAACGACGGACGGCCTGCTGGCTACACGGTTGACCTGCTAAGCACCATTCTTGACAAGATGAACCGTACCTATACCTTCGTCATGAAGGAGAACACCCTGGCCAAGCAGGACTTTGTCAAGCGGCAGGCCGACATCATCATAGCCCCGGCCAACATGCTTGGTAAGAAGGACTACTACCTGTCGGCTACCGTATTGGAAGCCTTCCAGCTGAAAGCCGTGAGGCGTGCCGATACCCCGCCCATCCACTCGCTGAGCGACATACAGCCGGGCAAGGTGGTCGTGGTACGCGAGGGCGACATCTTCCGCCACACGATGCCCAAGGACACCACGCTGCAGTTCACCTTGGAAAGCCATGCGCCCATGGAGGCCATCGCCGGTGTTGCCAGCGGCAAGTACGACTACTTCCTGTGGGGCAAGGAGCAGTTGAAGTGGAAGATAAAGGAGCTGAACCTGGAGGACATGATTATCTGCGACCTGGACCTGCCCATAGCCGAAGTACACTTCTGCGGCTACGACCGGGACCTGATTGACGCCATTGACGACCAGTATGCCCGCATGGAACAGAACGGCGAGCTCAACCTGCTGCGCGACAAGTGGTTCCATCCGGAGCGCTCCCATGACAACGCCTCGCCCGTAGCTATGTTTCTGGCCATAGCAGCCATCCTGCTGCTGGTGCTGCTGGTGCTGCTGAACACGCTCGTTGGCCGGCGTGTCAGACAGAAGACACAGAACTACTCTGAACAGACGCGCCTGATGAAGCTGGCCCTTGACATGGGCGGATACATGGTATCGGAGTATGCCCCGAAGCAGGACACCTTCAAGAACCTGAGAGGGCAGATGATGGACGAGCATGCCACGATGGACGCTGCCATAGCCACCCTGCACCCCGACGACCTGCCGGCATTCAAGCGGAAGGTGGAAGAGCTGCGCAACAAAGAGGTGAACCACTCTGACGTGCTCATCCGCAGGAACATCGGTACGTCCCTCAGGCACAACTGGCAATACCTGTCGGGCAACTGCATCAAGGAGCATGACGACGAGAAGCACCGCTCTACCTACCTGCTGGTGGCCAAGGACATCACGCAGGAGATGGAAGAGCAGCAGGTCAACAACGAGATGGCTGCGAAATACAGTAAAGCCTTTGACACAGCCCTGATAGCCATGTCGTTCTACAGCAAGGAAGGCAAGCTGTTAGAGATGAACGAGCAGATGAAACAAGTCATAGGCATTCAGGATGAGAATCTGGAGTTCTTCTACCAGACATCGCTGTTTGAGGCCCCGCTCTTCCGTGACGTGCTGACACCGGGCATGACAGAGCCCATCCACGCCTGCCAGCACATGTACTACCCCGACATCAACCTGGACAAATACCTGGAATACCGCATCAGGCCGGCCATGACCGACGATAACGAGATACGCTACTACGTGGTGACCGTCAGGGACATTACCGGCGAGCGCAACCTCTACATGGAACAGCAGGCAACGGAGCGCCAGCTGAAGGTGACTAACGACGAGGTCAACAAGTTTGAGCAGCAGATGAACTACCTGCTGTCGAACACCGGCATGTTCATCTGGCGCAGCAATCTCAAGACACGCACCATCGACGTGTCGCGCTCACTGCGCAAGATTCATACCACCTTCTCGTTCGACGACTATCTCAAAGGCATCGCCGCCGACCAGCGCGAAGCAGCTAATGCCACCTTCTTCAATCCGCAGGCACATAACCAGTCACTGAACTTCATCAGACACTACAGCTGCTCGCCACTGACCCATACCGAGAAGTGGTATGCCGTCAGCGGCATGCCCTACTACGGCAGCAACAGCAACATCCTGGGGCACTTCGGCGTCATACGCGACGTAACCCAGCTGATGCTCTCGCAGGAAGAGCTGCGCCGCGAGACAGCACGGGCGCAGGAGTCGGGCAAGCTGAAGGCCGCCTTCCTGGCTAACATGACACACGAGATACGCACGCCGCTGAACGCCATCGTGGGATTCTCCGACCTGCTGCACATGACTGAGGCCCCCGAGGACCGTGCCGAGTTCATACGTATCATCCGCCACAACTGCGACCTGCTGCTGCGCCTCATTGACGACATCCTGGAGACATCGGTCATGAACGACCACCCACAGAGCATTGAGGCCGAGGACACCGACTTTGCCAGCTTCTTCGACGAGGTCTGCCAGACGGTAGCCCGGCGTGTCGAGGAACCAGGTGTCGTGTTTATAAAGGACAACCCCTATACCAACTTCCCCTCACGCACCGACCAGGAGCGAACCCTGCAGGTCATCACCAACTTCGTAACCAACGCCGTCAAGTACACGCGGCAGGGGCACATCAAGGTAGGCTACCGCGCCGAGAGCCGCGAAGTGGACGGCCAAAGCCGTGAGGGTATCTATATCTACTGCGAAGACACGGGAACAGGTATTCCGAAAGAGAAACAAGCCTCCGTCTTCGACCGTTTTGTGAAGCTGAACGACTTTGTACAGGGCACCGGTCTCGGACTGAGCATCTGCAAGTCAATAGCCGAGCGATGCGGCGGAGCCATCGGTGTTGAGAGCGAAGGCGACGGCAAAGGCTCTACGTTCTGGCTGTGGATACCCCGCTACTTGACTTGAAGCAATTTAACAGCAGAAAACAAAAAAAATCGGGGCTGCAACGCTGTTCGTAACTCCTTTTTTACTACCTTTGCAGTCCCTAATAAAATATGTACATATAACGTTATATAGAAATGGCAGAAACAAAGAAGATTAAGACCGCATTGGTGTCGGTATTCCACAAGGACGGCCTCGACGAGTTGCTGAAGAAGCTGAATCAGGAGGGCGTGAAGTTTCTGAGTACGGGAGGTACTCAAAGTTTTATAGAGTCGCTCGGCTATGAGTGCCAGAAGGTTGAAGACCTCACAACGTACCCCTCTATCCTCGGCGGCCGCGTAAAGACACTCCATCCGAAAGTGTTCGGAGGCATTCTGGGCCGTCGCAACAATGAAGGCGACCGCGAGCAGATGGCAAAATACGACATTCCCGAAATCGACCTGGTCATCGTCGACCTGTACCCCTTTGAGCAGACCGTTGCCAGCGGTGCCTCTGAGGCTGACATCATCGAGAAAATTGACATTGGCGGCATCTCGCTGATCCGTGCCGGTGCCAAGAACTTCAACGACGTGGTCATCGTACCGTCAAAGGCCGAGTACAGCGTGCTGCTCGACATTCTGAACCGTAAGGGTGCCCAGACCGACATTGAGGACCGCCGCCTGCTGGCAGAGCGCGCCTTCGGTGTCAGCTCACACTATGATACCGCCATTCATAACTGGTTTGCCAAACTGTAAATTGTAATTCATCAAAAGAAAGAAAATCAGAATGGGATTTTTTAGTTTCGTCCAGGAAATAGCCATGGACCTTGGCACTGCCAACACGATTATCATCTGCGATGACAAAATCGTGGTTGACGAGCCGTCTGTTGTGGCCCTCGACCGCCGCACCGACAAGATGATTGCCGTAGGCGAGAAGGCCAAGATGATGTATGAGAAAACACACGACAACATACGCACCATACGCCCTCTGCGCGATGGTGTCATAGCCGACTTCTCTGCCTGCGAGCAGATGATGCGCGGACTTATCAAGATGGTACATACCGGCTCACGCTTCTTTTCGTCACCATCGCTGCGCATGGTCATCGGCGTACCCTCAGGATCTACAGAAGTAGAGCTGCGCGCCGTGCGTGACTCCGCCGAGCATGCCAACGGCCGCGACGTCTACCTGATTTTCGAGCCGATGGCAGCTGCCATCGGTATCGGCATCGACGTCGAAGCCCCCGAGGGCAACATGATTGTCGACATCGGCGGCGGCACCACAGAGATTGCCGTCATCTCGCTGGGCGGCATCGTTGCCAACACCAGCATCAAGGTGGCCGGCGACGACCTGAACTCTGACATTCAGGAATATATGTCACGCCAGCACAACGTGAAAGTGTCGGAACGCATGGCTGAGCGCATTAAGATTCATGTAGGCTCGGCCCTGACCGACCTGGGCGACGAAGCCCCTGAGGACTACGTTGTACACGGCCCGAACCGCATCTCGGCCCTGCCCATGGAGGTGCCGGTATGCTATCAGGAGATAGCCCACTGTATCGACAAGACCGTGGCACGCATTGAGGCCGCCGTGCTGGCAGCCCTGGAGAACACGCCCCCCGAGCTTTATGCCGACATTGTCAAGAACGGCATCTACCTCACAGGCGGCGGTGCCCTGCTGCGCGGTCTGGCTAAGCGTCTGACCGACAAGATCAACATCCCCTTCATCGTGGCCGAAGACCCGCTGCGCTGCGTAGCCCGCGGCGCCGGCATCGCCCTGAAGAATGTCGACCGGTTCCCCTTCCTGATGAGATAGGCGAATGAAGAACCTGCTGGCGTTTGTCACAAGGTACTACCACTGGCTATTATTCCTTCTGCTGGAAATAGTCAGTGGCATCTTGCTGTTTAATTACAACAGCTACCAGGGCAGCGTATGGTTCTCATCGGCCAACACCGTTGCCGGCAAGATTTACGAATATGACGCCAACGTACGCTCCTTCTTCTCGCTCACACGCGTCAACGAAGAGCTTACCCTGCGCAATTTCTACCTCGAACGGCAGGTCAGCCAGCTGCGCCGCCTGTACAGCGACCTGACCCACGACTCAACCATCGTGGAGCGTCAGGAAATGGCGTTCCTCAGCCAGTATCAGCTGATACCGGCAAAAGTCATCTCCAACTCCGTCAACAAGGCTGACAATTTGATAACCATCGACAAGGGGCTTGCCGACGGTGTGAGGAAAGACATGGGAGTGACGAGCGGCAACGGAGTAGTGGGCGTGGTCTACATGGTCTCCGAGCATTATGCAGTGGTCATTCCCGTACTGAACGCCTCGGCATCACGCATCAGCTGTGTCATCCGCGGTCGCAACTACTTCGGCTACCTGCAGTGGTACGGCGGCGACCCCGCAGTAGCATACGTCGAGGATGTCCCACGGCATGCCCGCTTCAAGCGCGGAGAATGGGTGGAGACAAGCGGCTATTCGGCCATCTTCCCGCCTGGGGTGCTGGCCGGAAAGATTGAGAAGATCTACGACTCGGCCGACGGACTCTCCTACCGTCTGAAGATACGGTTGTCGACCGACTTCAGCTGCCTGCGCGACGTGTGTGTCATCAGCGAAAGCGGCTTCGCCGAGCGCAAACTGCTGGAAGAGCAGGCTCAGGACTCCATCACCATGACTCCGAAATAAAAAGCGTACAAGGCATTATGACTATCGACATACTGAAGAGAGTGGCACTGTTTGTGATACTGTGCTTAGCTCAGGCACTGGTGTTCAACCACATCCATCTGCTGGGCTATGCCACGGTATTGCTCTATGTCTACTTTGTCGTTATCTTTCCGCTCAACATGCCTAAATGGGCCTCACTGCTATGGAGCTTCTTCCTCGGACTGACCGTCGACCTGTTCAGCAACACCCCCGGCATGGCCGCCGCCTCGCTGACGCTGACCGGCCTCCTGCAGCCGTACCTGCTGGCACCGTCCATCCCCCGCGAGGCACCTGAGAACATCAAGACGTCGGCAGCGGCACTGGGCTTCTGGAAATTCACGACACTGGCATTCATGCTGGTGTTTATCCACTGTCTGACATTCTTCACCATCGAGGCCTTCGGATTCTTCAACTGGCAGCAGTGGGCTATCAGCATCGTGGGTACTACCCTGCTGACCACAATCCTCCTGATGGCACTGGAAAGCATTCGCAGGTAACATGAAAAACTATGAGCTTGAAAACCGACGCTATGTCATTGGCGGGGTGGCTACAGCTATTGTAGTCATCTATATCATCCGTCTGTTCATGCTCCAGATTTCAAGTGACGACTATAAGAAGAGTGCCGACTCCAACGCGTTCCTCAAGAAAATAGACTTCCCCTCGCGAGGCGTTATCACCGACCGCAACGGCAAGCTGCTGGTGTACAACCAGCCGGCCTACGACATCATGGTGGTCATGAACGAAATTGGCGACCACCTGGACACCCTGCAGTTATGCAGCGCCCTGAACATCACCCGCGAAGAGTTCGATGCACGCATGAGCAGCATCAAAGACCGGTCGCGCAATCCCGGCTACTCACGCTACACACAGCAGCTGTTCATGAACCAGCTGTCCGACAAGGAGTTCTCCATCTTCCAGGAGAAGATGTACCGCTTCCCAGGCGTCTACGTACAGAAACGCAGCATCCGCCAGTACCAATACCCCTACGCCGCCCACGTGCTGGGCGACGTGGCCGAGGTGTCGCCTGCCGATATTGAAAACGACGACTATTACCAGCCGGGCGACTACATCGGCAAACTGGGTGTGGAACGCTTCTACGAGAAACAGCTCCGCGGCGAGAAGGGCGTGAAGATTATGCTCCGCGATGCCCACGGCCGCCTGCAAGGGTCCTATCAGAACGGTGCCTTCGACCGCCGCCCCAAGCCAGGGAAGAACCTGACGCTGGCCATTGACTTCGAGCTGCAGGCACTGGGTGAACGGCTGATGCAGAACAAGATCGGCTCCATCGTAGCCATAGAGCCATCGACGGGCGAGGTGCTCTGCATGGTCTCATCGCCCACCTACGACCCACGGCTGATGGTAGGCCGCCAGCGCTCGAAGAACCATCTGGAGCTGAGCCGCAACATCTGGAAACCCCTGCTCAACCGCAGCATCATGGGCCAGTACCCGCCGGGCTCCACCTTCAAGACCACTCAGGGCCTGACATTTATGAACGAGGGCATCATCTCGCCAGAGACACGCTACCCCTGCTCCAGAGGTTTCCACTACAGGGGGCTGCGCGTAGGATGCCACGGCCACGCCGCCCCCCTGCCGCTGGTGCCGGCACTCTCAACGTCGTGCAACGGCTACTTCTGCTGGGGACTCTACTACATGATAGGCAACACATCGAAGTACGGCAGTGTGCAAAACGCCATGAACATTTGGCGCGACTATATGGTCAGCATGGGATTCGGCTACCGCCTGGGCATCGACCTGCCCGGCGAGAAACGCGGCCTCATCCCCAACGCCCAGTTCTACGACAAGGCCTACAAAGGCTCGTGGAACGGACTGACCATCATCTCGATTGCCATCGGCCAGGGCGAGGTGAACGCCACACCGCTGCAGATAGCCAACCTGGGAGCCACCATAGCCAACCGCGGATGGTTCTACACGCCCCACGTGGTCAAGAAGGTGCAAGGCGAGCCTCTTGACACCACCTTCACGCGCAAACACCGCTCCATGGCCAGCTACGATGCCTACGACTATATTGTAAAAGGTATGCGCGCGTCGGCTCTCGGCGGCACCTGCCACGAACTGGCACGTTACGACTTCGAGGCCTGCGGTAAGACAGGAACGGCCCAGAACCGTGGCCACGACCACTCTGTGTTCATGGGGTTTGCCCCTATGAGCAATCCCAAGATAGCCGTTGCCGTCTACGTTGAGAACGGCGGCTGGGGAGCCACCTTCGGCGTGCCCATAGGCGGGCTTATCATGGAACAGTACATACACGGCAGACTGTCGGAGGCCTCGCTGAAAAAGGCGGAGACCATACAGAACAAAGTCATCAACTATGGCACAACAGAAAGATAAGCAGCCGGGCGTGCTGCGCTCACTCGACTATTGGACCATTCTCATCTACCTCCTCTTGCTGGGAGGCGGATGGATGAGCGTGTGCGGGGCCAGCTTCGACTTCGGCGAACCCGACCTGCTGTCGCTCAGCACACGCTCGGGCATGCAGGTTGTATGGATAGGCACCAGCATCGTGCTCGGGTTTGTCTTGCTGATGCTCGACGACCGCTTCTACGACATGTTTGCCTACGTCATCTACGCCGTGATGCTGATACTGGTCTTTGCCACCATCTTCAATCCGCACAGCATCAAGGGGTCGCACTCGTGGCTGGTTATCGGACCGCTGCGCCTGCAGCCCGCCGAGTTTGCCAAGTTTGCCACGGCACTGGCACTGGCCAAGCTGATGAGCGTCTACGACTACGACATACACAACTGGAAACACTTCGCAGCCACACTGGCAGTCATCCTCGTGCCCATGCTCTGCATCGTCCTGCAACGGGAGACAGGCTCGGCACTGGTCTACCTGTCACTGTTTCTGATGCTCTACCGCGAGGGTATGCCCGGCAGCATCCTCTTCACGGCCGTGGCCATGGTGGTGTATTTTGTAGTGGGCATACGCTATGCCGATGTCATGCTGGCCTACACGCCTACATCGGTAGGCAAGTTTACGGTGCTGCTGCTCATACAGTTATTCTCATCGGCCATGGTGGGGGTCTACTGCCGTGACCGCCGCGATGCCTGGCGGCTCTTCGCCTTCTGTATCGGCATCACCGTAACAGCCCTGCTGTTGTCGCTCTACGTCATCCCGTTCGACATTGTCTGGGTTCAACTGGTGGTAACGGCTATCCTCATAGGCTACCTGCTGTGGCAGGGGCTGGGCACGCGTCTGCGTAACTACTACTGGATAGCCTTGTTTGCACTGGGGTCTATGGTATTCTTCAATCTGGCCGACTACGGTCTGAACCATGTGCTGCAGCCCCACCAGCGTACGCGTATCAACGTGCTGTTAGGACTGGAGCAAGACCTGCGGGGTGCCGGCTACAACGTGCATCAGAGCGAGATTGCCATCGGCTCTGGCGGATTAGAGGGAAAAGGTTTTCTGAACGGCACGCAGACCAAGCTGAAGTACGTGCCCGAACAGGATACCGACTTCATCTTCTGTACCGTAGGCGAGGAAGAGGGATTCCTGGGGTCGGCCGGTGTGCTGCTGCTGTTTCTGGCCCTTATCCTCAGGCTCATCCATTTGGCCGAACGGCAGCCCTACCGCTTCGGGCGCGTCTATGGCTACTGCGTGCTCAGCATCTTCCTCTTCCACGTCTTCATCAACGTGGGCATGGTGCTGGGCCTGACACCCGTCATAGGCATACCCCTGCCCTTCTTCAGCTACGGCGGCTCGTCGCTCTGGGGCTTCACCTTCCTGCTGTTCATCTTCCTGCGTATTGATGCCGGCCGCAACCTGGTAAGACAATAGCCCAAAGACTATCGCCGCCTATTATTTCTTCTCGACGCTCAGCACCAGTTTGCCAACAAAGGCGCCGTGCTTGCCGTTCTGGTCAACGCCGACGGCACGGCCAGCCTTGTCGTTGACATACTCCAGCTTCTCAAGATAGGTGTGAGAATGTCCACCCAGCAACAGGTCGATGCCGGCGGTATTCTCAATAAGACGGTTGTCAGGATAGTCGGTAATACCCCAACCCAGATGGCTGATGCAGATAACCAAGTCGCACTTCTCCTGACCGCGCAACAGGCCAACCATCTGCTGAGCTACCTCAGCGGGATCAAGATAAACCAGCGGAAGGTAGTTCTTCTCCGACACCAGACCCTTCAGCTTCGGACAGAGGGCAAAGACACCTATCTTCACGCCCTGCCGCTTCAAGGTGATGTAAGGCTTCACGATATCCTTCAACTCGCTGTTGCCAAAATCGTAGTTCGAACAAACAATAGGGAACTTGGTCATCTTGAAGAGGCGCGTCATGTTGTCAAGGCCGAAGTCAAACTCATGGTTGCCTATAGTGGCAGCATCGTAGCCCATCTGGTTCATCAGCTGCACCTCCACATCACCCTTGAACATGGTGTAGTAGCTGCTACCCTGCGAGAAATCGCCGCTGTCAAAGAGCAACAGGTCAGGATGCTTCTGCCGTTCCTCCTTGATTAAAGCTACACGACGCAAGAAGCCTCCGCGTCCGGCCAGTGACGTGTCGGACAGCTCCGTCTTCAGCGGTAAGATACAAGAGTGCGTGTCGTTGGTATGCAGAATAACAATCTGCTTCTGCTTCCTGGCACCGGCGGACATAGCCGTCAGCAGTGCCACTAATATAATAAGGTATATGCGATTCATCATTTTCAATTCACAATTCACAATTTTCAATTCACAATTCACAATTTTCAATTCACAATTCACAATTTTCAATCCCCAATTCTAATCCTCCCCTCAACATGGGCATCGACCACCTCGCCATGGGCTGCTTTCTCCTTGAAGTAGTTCATGATAATGAAACGGGTATTGTTGCTTACCTCCTGAGGCGAGTTGACATCGGTCCCCTCGCCCAAGGCCGACATGCCGTCATTACCGCCCAGCAGATAGTCAATGGTGGTAAGGCGGTAGGATGCCTGCGGGTCGATCTCTGCACCGTGCAGACGGGCAGAGAGCAGCTCACCACTCTTGCTGATTACCAGCTCGCAGCCGTGACTGACCCCCTCGCCACCACGACGGGCTATCTGGCGGAACAGCTCCAGAAGCTTGGCACCGCTGAGGGTCGTGAATGCTATTTTGTTCTCAAACGGCGCTATGTCGAGCACGTCGCCATAGGTTACCTTGCCCTTGACCAGTGCAGCACGTATGCCGCCCATATTATAGACACCCAAGACGGGTGTCTCACCATAATCCTTGGCGGCCCACACCAAGATGTCGCTGAGCAAGTTCGACAGGTCGCTCTCCGGCCGTTCCGCAGCCATGTTATGGGCCACTTCACCCATAATCGGTCCCATGACGGAATCCACCTGGTGCTTGTAAGGAACCAGGAAAGCAGCAGCGGCGGCATCAGGGTTTGCGTCGTAGCGAGAGTCAACAGTCAGGCGAGTCCGCTCAATACCCGCGAGCTGGTAGTGGGTGCTGCAAGCTGACAGTATCAAAGAACCCGAAAAAGCATAAAGTAAGAGAGTTTTTTTCATAATCTGAAGGTTTTACGGTGCAAAGATACAAAAAAAAAGTTAAACGCAAGCACTTATTGGTCATTTTTTATATCTAATTCTTAAAAAGTTTGTACCTTTGCAGCCGCTTTTCGGCGTAACCGATGGAGGGAAGTAACGAGTTGCCCGTCTATGTTGCGTTGGAACGATACAACAACCGTTTAATTACAAAGTTAAAAATGGATTTAATTAAAGTTGCTGAAGAAGCATTTGCAACCGGCAAGAAGTTCCCAGAGTTCAAGGCTGGTGACACTATCACTGTCGCTTACAAAATTATCGAGGGTTCTAAGGAGCGCATCCAGCTCTACCGTGGCGTGGTCATCAAGATCTGCGGCCATGGCGACAAAAAGCGCTTCACCGTTCGTAAGATGTCCGGCACCGTGGGTGTGGAGCGTATCTTCCCCATCGAGTCGCCCAACATCGATTCTATCGAAGTGAACAAGGTAGGTAAGGTGCGCCGCGCCAAGCTTTACTATCTGCGCAAGCTCACCGGTAAGGCTGCCCGCATCAAGGAGAAGCGTCGTCCTGTTGCTGCTGAATAATCGAACGTAACATAAAAAGGCTCAACCTGCGGTTGGGCCTTTTTTGTTATAGTTCTCGTCAGCACTGGCGTCACCGTGCAACGCATCCTGAAACGAGTCCCAGTCCTGAAAGCCTGCCAGCAGCGACAGGTGGTCAAGCGTCTTACGGTTAGGTTTATGGAGCAGCTCCTTCTCCACGGCAGCCAGCAGTTTCTTCAATGCAAATCGTTTCTTTTCCATTTTATTCTGTAAGTTTGGTGCAAAATTACAAAATTATTTCGTACCTTTGCAAACAAACTCAAAAATATTACAATCAGCATGAAAGAATTAGCACTAAAGTACGGATGCAATCCGAACCAGAAGCCTTCACGCATCTTTATGCAGGAGGGCGAGTTACCCATTGAAGTGATTAACGGCCGACCGGGATACATCAACTTCCTTGACGCCCTGAACGCCTGGCAGTTGGTGAAGGAACTGAAGGAGGCCACAGGGCTGGCTGCCGCCGCCTCGTTCAAGCACGTGTCGCCCGCCGGGGCCGCCGTTGGCCTGCCCCTGACGGATACACTGAAAAAAATCTATTTCGTTGACGACATCAAAGGTCTGGACGAGTCGCCCATAGCCTGTGCCTACGCCCGTGCCCGTGGTGCCGACCGCATGTCATCGTACGGCGACTTCGTGGCCCTGAGCGACACCTGCGATGCCACGACAGCCCTGCTGCTGAAGCGCGAGGTGAGCGACGGCGTCATTGCCCCCGACTACACCCCTGAGGCTATCGAGATACTGAAGGACAAGCGCAAGGGCACCTATAACGTCATTAAGATAGACCCGGCCTACAAGCCCGACCCCATAGAGCGTAAGCAGTGCTTCGGCGTGACCTTCGAGCAGGGCCGCAACGAGATCAAGCTCGACGACCCTGCCCTGTTTGAGAACATCCCCACACAGAACAAGACCTTTACGCCCGAGGCCAAGCGCGACCTCATCATCGCCCTGATAACGCTGAAGTACACACAGTCGAACAGCGTCTGCTACGTCAAGGACGGCCAGGCCATCGGCATCGGCGCCGGACAGCAGAGCCGCATCCACTGCACCCGTCTGGCAGGCCAGAAGGCAGACATCTGGTGGCTGCGCCAGCACCCGAAGGTGCTTCAATTACCCTTCAAGGAGGGCATCCGCCGTGCCGACCGCGACAACACTATCGACGTGTATATCTCTGAGGACGAGCACGACGACGTGCTGCGCGACGGCCAGTGGCAGCTGTTCTTCACCCGTCAGCCAGAGGTGCTGACACTGGAAGAGAAGAAAGCCTGGATTGCCCAGAACACCGGTGTGGCCCTTGGCTCTGATGCCTTCTTCCCCTTCGGCGACAATATTGAGCGTGCTCATAAGAGCGGTGTGGAGTTCATTGCCCAGGCTGGCGGCTCCGTCCGCGACGACCATGTCATCATGACCTGCGACAAATACGGCATCGCCATGACCTTCACCGGCGTGCGTCTGTTCCATCATTAAACAATTAACGACAACTTTGACAACCACGACAACTTTTCCCATGGTTGTTTAAGTTGTTTAAGTTGTCGTCAATCATCATCGCTTATGACAGGAGAAGAGGATTTCCAGAGGATACTGGAGAATGGCATCAGTTTCGGACGCGGCGGCGAGCGCCGCGACCCCAACGAAGGCAAGGTGAAGACTAAAGCCAAGAAAAAGAAGTATATCACCGGTGCTCACGGCAGCGGCTCGGCCCGTCAGAAAGCCAAGTACCGCGAGCAGCGTGCTAACCGCCACAAATAGCGATAAAGGGTTGAAGGCTCCGGCCTTCAACCCTTTATCGGTAATGATATCAGGAAGCGCGAACCGCCGGCGTATGTGTTGTCGTAGGTGACGTCGCCACCCAGCATGCGGGCAAGCCGACGGCTCAACGGCAGCCCTAAACCGACCCCTTGGACATAGTCGTCAAGCTTGGTGAAATTCTCAAAGATACGCTCGCGGTTGCCTGGTTCAATGCCAATGCCCGTATCGGCTACGCTGACCACCAACTGCGGACCAATGGTCTCACAACTCAGTGTGATGCTGCCTTTCTCGGTGAATTTCATCGCGTTGTCCAAAACACGCCGCACGATACGCCTTAGGTTCGGCTCGTTGGTCTCAACGGTAAAATCGTCGGGCAGCGCTGTTGAGAACTGCAAGTCAAGACCTTTCTCATTGGCGGCTTTCAGGTCGTCAAGCATCTCACTGCACAAGGCATTGACGGCTACTGTCATACGGTCATGCTGACTCTCGCCCTCACTCATGTCGAGCAACTCGCCGACAATGCTGGTAATATTGTCGCAACTCTTCGTAATACGGTTCACCATATCCTGACGCTCCTCCTTGCTCAATTCAAAGCCCGGGTTACAGAGCAACTGCGTGAAACCGTTGATGGCATTCAGCGGAGTGCGTATCTCGTGGCTCATGTTTTGTATGAAAGCCGTCTTCAGGCGGTCGCTCTCATGCGCCTTGTCAAGTGCCGCTCTGAGCGCCTTGTTACGCGCCCAAATCTTGCGCATCAGCCGTCGCCGACCCATGATATAGACAAAGATGTAGAGGCCTGTCATTACAAAGAAGGCCATCCGCCAGTTATCAGCGCGGTGCTCGGCATCCACCAGTTCAGCACTTTTCATCGTCCCTGCTGCGGCCTGTTCGCTAGCAGCCGACAGTCGAAGTGTGCATAGCACCATAGCGCCCAACAGTAAAAGGTTTTTGAATGGTCTCATCTATAGTTTTTGGTTTTTGCGGCGCAAAGATACAAAAAAAACATCAAAAAAACAAGAAATTAGGGAAAAATCGGAGACCAAAAAGAAACTAAGGCAGCCCAAAAGGCCAAAAACGTCCATAACGGGTAGACATTTTTCCATATTTCACACCGTTGGACGATATTGCACGGCGAATTCTTATCTTTTTGCTATCTTTGCAACAGTAAAAGTGGTATACGCAAAGAAAGATGTAGGAAAGGATAACGGTTATACAATATGTTAGTTATTAGTAAAAGTGGTTTTAAGAGCTGAATCTAACCTGCGAAGGTGTTCAGCTCTTCATTTTTCTGTATTCCGACGGAGTCATCCCCGTAGCCTTCTTAAAGCAGCGTGCAAAGTATTTCGGGTCAGAGAAGCCGCAGCTGTAGGCAATGTCCGAGATGTTTGTCCCCATGTCGTTCATCAGGCGCACCGCTTGCTCCATCCTGTATTCCACAATCAGGTTGTTGGGCGTGCAGCCCATGATGTTCTTGGTCTGCAGGTACAGCAGCGAGCGGCTCATGGCCATCTCCTGTGCAATATCCTGTACCGACAGGTCGGGGTCGCCCAGGCGCGACTTGATGAAAGCCTCAATTTTCTCCTTGAACAGCCTGTTCTCCTCGGTGATGTCTTCGCTGGCACTTTCGGCTGGTTCAGCTTTCTGCTTCTTCTGCTCATGCAGGGCATCGTAGAGTCGGGCCTCCAGGTATTCCACCTTCTCGCTGTTTGACAGCTGTATGCTGCTGATGGCACTTTGCAGCGACTTGATGTAGCGGTACAGGCGGAAGGCGATGAAGGCCAGCAGTGATGCCAGCACGCCATAGAGCATCCACGCTGCCGGCCGCTCGTTGAAGTGGGGTGTGCGGTGAATGGTCAGCTGCTGCTCGTTGTCAGTCCAAACACCGTCGCTGTTGGCCGACCGCACCCTCAGTACGAAGTCGCCTGCCGGCAGATGGCTGTACTGGATGCGGTTCTCGCGGGTGTAGGTCCAGTCTTTGTCAATGCCGTCCATCTTGTAGGCATAGAGTGCCGCTCCGTTGCTGTTAAGGTCGATACTTGAGAAGGTCAGCGCGAGGCTTCGCTCGTCGGGCGACAGTTCAATGTGGCTGGGTGAGTCGAAGACAATCTTCGGCGAGAAGCTGCTCTTTCTGACTTCATCGAGGCTGAACATGAGGGGGCCGTTGTTGGTGCCCGCTATGATCTTACCCGAGGGCAGCAGCAGCGGATGGGCCTCTTCCATGTGGTGGACGCCGCTGAAGGCCCTGATGCTGAAGTTCTCGCATCGCAGGGTATGGGCCCGGGGCAGGGCTGGCGATGTGTCCAGGTCAGGGCTTATCAGACTGATGCCCGCCTGTGTGATGACGCATAGCCTGCCGTCGGCACTTGCCTGCAGACCGATGCAGATGTTGGTGGGCAGTCCGTCCTGCATGGTGTAGTTCTTCATCCGCAGGTTGTCGGCCAGCAGGTTGTCGGTGGCAATCTGGCTCACCCCGCCGCCGTAGGTAGCCAGGAACACCCGTCCGTGCTGGTCGGTGGCGATGTCCATCACCCTGCTGCTGAGCAGCCCGTTGCCGTCGCCGTCGATGGGCAGTGTCCGGAACAGTCGCATCTTGTCGGTCTGCTGCTGCAACTTGCAGGTGTAAAGTCCCACGTTGGTGCCTATCAGCATGACCTGACTTGGCAGTATGGTGAGGCGTCTGACGGTAAATGCCTGCTTCGGCAGTAGCGATATGATGTTCTTGTCGGCCCTGATGCTGATATCGTCGCGCCTGCTGATGTCTATCATGCGCAGTCCGTCGCCATAGGTGCCTATCCACAGCCTGTTACTGTTGTCCTCGGCCAGTGCGTACACCATCTGTGCGGTGTTGTTTCCTTCCGTGCTTTCAGGCAGCAGCCAGTGTTCCACCTCAAAGTCCGTGTCACCCTGACGCTTCAGGCGGTACAGACCGTTGGGTTTCGTTCCCATCCAGAAGTCACCGTGATGGTCTTGCAACATGGCGTAAACGGCAGTGCCGAAGACAGCATACGCCGCAGAGATGCGGCCGTCGGATGTCAGGAATCCCTTCGTCTGCCCTTCCCCGTCGATGATATGCACAACACCGTTCTTGTCGGCTACCCATACCCTGCCCTGCCGGTCGGCATAGAGCAGGCGGGTCACCTCCTTGCCGTCGCTGCTCACCGGCAGCGGACTGATAGGCTTCTGAATGCTGACTATGCGGTCGAGTCCCGTCTCCGTGCGCACCCAAATGCCCCCTTGCCGGTCTTTGAGCAGTACGAAGAAGTCGCACCCGCGATAGTCAGGCAGACTGCCCACCATGGCCGTCATGGCGGAGTCGGGCTTATAGCTTGGCAGCTCCTTGTGGTTCTCCATGTCTGTGGCAATGAAACTGTGTGCCTTGGTATCGAACAGTGCAAACCTGTTGGCGCACCTGCACAGCAGCTTACCGTCGTCCTGCAGCCATATCCTGTCGATGCTGTTAACCCAGAACTCATCTTTGTCGGCAATGTGTACCGGGTAATAGACAAACCGCACACCGTCGTAGCGTATCAGACCACTTCTTGAACCGAGCCATACGAAGCCGTCGGCATCCTCTACGGCACAGGTAATGTCGCAGGGCAGAAAGGTGTCATTCTCGCTCAGATGGCTGATCTTCAAGGTGTTGTCAGCATGAACGATGGCTATGCACACCCAGAGACAGACAACTGTCAGAAGGTTTCTCATATGCTATTTCCGATGGTTAGTCGCTGTTGTTTAAGATGTTAGTTATCGTAATGTGCGTGCAAAGATAATGAAAAAAAACATTTTTAGCGTTTTTTCCAGAAAAAAAATGCCACCAACTTGTGAAAGCCAGTGGCATCTTTGCAAAAAGCGAGGTAAAAACTATTTCACCAGGACCTTGACGCCGTTGTGGAGATAAAGACCACGGGAGGGTGTTTCCACCCGCATGCCCTGTAGGGTGTACCAGCAGTCGCCCATGGCCGGGCCATGGCCGGTGAGCATGGCACTGATGCCCGTCAGCTCCGACTGCTGCTTCTCGCCCTGCAGCTCGCCCCCCTCGTTCTGGGCGGCGGTGATGTGGGCCACCAACGAGTTAAGGTAGACTTCGAGGTTTGTGTAGCCGTCGGCACCCTTGGTATTGCCGTCAGCCTTGTTGTTTTTGTTCAGACCGTGAGCATCCTCCCATTCGTCGGGCATGCCGTCGCCGTCAGTGTCGGCCTTCACCTCACCCTGTGCCAGTTCGGGCCAGAGGGTGGGAATCACGGCTTTGACATCCTCCTGCGAGTTGATGAAGCCCTTGCGGTTGCCGCTGCCGGTGAAGGTGGCCTTGCCGTCGCGGGCGTCGCTGACCATAATCTCGTCGAGGGCATCGCGGTGGAGCGAGGCCCCAGCATATTTCAGCACCTGCTCGTAAGCCTGCTCGGCGGTATGTGTGGTGGTGGCCAGAAAGCGGATGGGCTCATAAAGACGCATGCTGTCCTTGACGGCCTGGTTGAAGGTGTTGTCAACATCCTGCTGGCGCACCTGGTTGTAGATGCCGTAGGTCCAGTTATCCTTTGTCACGGCACTCTGCAGCGGGTTCACATTGCCGTCGACATAGAACTTACCCCAAACGTGCCACATCACGTCCCACTGGTTGGGGCTGTCTGAGTCGTGATTCGTATAGGACGTGGTGCGTATGCCGATGCCTGCAATGCGCTGCTGTATGCCTACGGCTCCCTGAAGGGTGCCGGGGCCGGGCTTATAGTAGTTGTTGACGATGTTGACGTTCATGCCCTCGCCGCCATAGCAGCCGTTGCCGCTCCAGTTGTAGACGACGTTGTTGCGCATGTCCATACGCTCGTCTTTCTGTGTGCCGGGACGCGGGCCGAGGCGGGGTGTGCGCGAGGTGTGGTGTATCATCAGGTTATGGTGGTAGGAGGCACCGCTGCCGCCCCAGTTGCCACCGTAGCCGTGGCTGCCCTTGGAGTGCCCGGCATTGACGAGGCTCTGGGCGGATATGCACCACTGCACGGTGATGTCCTTCGAGCCATAGACGGAGAGACATTCGTCGATGGACCAGCTGACAGAACAATGGTCGACGATGATGTTCTTGCGGTCCATAGCCCCCAGGCCGTCGCCCTCGTGGGCATCGGGGTTGGTTTTCAGCGCCTCGTTGCCTAAGCGGAAGCGGACGTAGCGGACAATGACGTTCTCGTCGAGCGTCACGGGGTAGTTAGCGATGCAGATGCCGTCGCCGGGAGCCGTCTGTCCGGCAAGGGTGGTGTTCTTGCTGATACGCAGGCCCGACTGCAGCATGATGGTGCCGCTGACGTCGAAGACGATGGTGCGCGGTCCGCTCTGCGCGTTAGCCCAGCGCAGCGAGCCTTTGAGCGACGTCTTGCCGTTGTCCTCCAACGTCGTCACGTGATAGACCTTGCCGCCGCGTCCGCCGGTAGTGAAGCGTCCGAAGCCCTCGGCACCGGGGAAGGCCAGCTGTTTGTCCTGGGCCATGCCGGCCACACTAAGCATCAGCATCGGGGCCAATACTGATATAAAAAAAGCGATTTTTCTGTTCATAATGATATTTTCGTTATCGTTTTCCGTCTTGAGTTTCTTTATGACTATTACTGAATGAATACCTTTCCTCCGATGATGTTGATACCTTTCCGGGTGTGTGTCAGCCGCTGTCCGTTGAGGTTGTAGACCGGTGTGACGGTGCAGTCGGTGGTGATGCTGCCGATGGCGGTGGCCTCTGCCGTCTTGATGCACAGTTTGCCATCGGTCATCAAGGTCGAAGTGTCCCACGCCAGGCCTTCGGCAGGCGATTGCGGCTCGATGGCGTCAAAGTTGCCGCTGTAGGTCTTGGCCGAGAAGATGGTCAGCACGTCGCCGACCTGGTAGCTGCCGGCAGTCAGGGTGACCTGAAGGGTGCCGCCAGCTGTCAGCTTACCCTGACAGGTGAGCCGGTCGTTAGATTTGTTGCTGCGGTTTACCTCGATGCTGAGCACACTGCCACTGTTCAGGGTGACGTTGTTCTTGACAGTCAGTATGCCGATGCCATGGTCGCCGGGAGCCAGCGTACCGCCGCTCTCCACCACTACGGGAGCCTCGGTAGAACCCTTTCCTGCCAGTGTGGCACCGCTGCAGACGATGTACTGGCCGGGCGTAAAATAGGTGCCGGTATGGTCTTTGTCCTGCGCGTGCGTACCGTTCTGAATCAGTGTGCCGCCCTCTATGCGGGTAGTGCCGCGATGCCGCTGTGCGCCCGTCAGCCGCCAGTAGCCCTCACCCTCCTTGACGATGTTGGTCAGACCGATACGGCTGCTGTGCTCTATGCCATTGGTAATCTTTCCGTTGAAGGTCTCGTCGGTACCCAGTCCGCCGACACGCCACGTCACGTTGCCGCCGTCTTTCTTCAGAAACGTACAGGCCAGCGTGGTCGATGACGTGCCGCTAAGGGCACCGATGCTGTAGGTCTTGGTGTTGGTGCCGCTACGCATCTCGAGCGTTCCCTCCAGCACCAGCCTGGCATTGGGCATACCGCCGTACGTAGCATTGTCCACATAGAACTGGTTGCCCTGCGACCCTGTCTGTCGGGCGGTGACGGTACCATAGAACTGTCGCCAGTCGCCCTGGTAGAACTCTCGCAAGTATTCCACCTGCAGCAGCAGGTCGCCCGTCCCTGAGACGCTGCCCTTGATATAGTTACGCTGTCCGAAATGCAGCGTGCTGGTCTTGTCGCCCTCCACCACGATGGGGAAGTTGACGATACCCTCGGCAGCATTGTCGCCGCCCGTCAGCTCGAAGCGTCCGCCCTCTAAGCGCAGCGCGCCCTGCAGAGCCTGGTTGTTGCCGATGGCATCCTTGCCCTGAATGGTCAGCGTGCCGCCACGGACGATGGTCCCGCCGGTATGCTTCAGCGTGCCTAACGGCAGCAGCAGCGAGCCGGCCCCCTCTTTGACGAGTTGTCCTTCGCCCGTCACAGGGCCGTTCTGCGTCAGGACGGTGCCACTATTGGCAATGTCTATGACCGTAGGCCGCAGCAGCGATACCTCACGGTTGGTAGAGGCCTTGCCGCCGGTGTAGCGCACCTTGCCGCCGTTCCACACCCAGGTGGGTGCCTTGCCGATGGGGCTGGCCTGACCGTTGTTGCCGATGGCGGCTATTTCGAGTGTGCCGTCCCAGACGACGGTGCTGCCGGTGAAGGTGTTGTTGCCCGTGACTCTCAACACGCCGGTGCCCGCCATCGTCAGCTGACCCGTACCGCCGATGATGCCGCTAAGTTCGTAGTCGCGGCTGCCCTTCACCATGATGGCAGCAGGTTCGGGGGTGCCGGTGATGGTCACCTTGCCACCGTCAGCGCTATCGTCGAAGAGCACGCGCTGACCATTGGCATAGGCGACGGTTCCCCCGTCGCCCGCTAACCAGTTGGCTGTGGTGGTGTCCCACGTGCTGTTCTCGCTGCCTTTCCACGTGGCATCGGGCTGGTACAACGTGGGCGATGTGATGTCAGCCCCCTGTGCGCGGGTGGTCACCGTGAGTACGTTGGAATAGCCGGAATAGCCCTTGGCATCGAAAGCCCTGACGCGGAAGGTGTAGCCGGTGTTTGGTGTCAGGGCATCCACCCTCAGCGTGTTCTCATGAGCGGCGGTGCGGGCTATCTCCACATACTGTCCGTCTTTCTGCTGTTCTACGCAGTAGCCTTGTCCGTGGTCGGTCATGTCGCGCCACTCCAGCAGCAACGACTCCGCCTCCCGTTCTGCGGCGTGCAGTGCCACGGGCGTCTTCAGGAAATACTGTGATTGCGCCTTGGTAATAGAGTTGATATAGTTCTCAATGTTGGCATAGCCATTGTCGCCTATGGCCATAGCATCGTCCTTACAGTCATCGGTGCCGTTCTCCTGTTCCCACCAGTCTGGCATACCGTCGCCGTCGGTATCCTCTGCTTTCTGCCCTGCCCAAAGGTTCCATGTGTCAGGGGCGCCGATGTCGAGCGAGTGTTCGTCGCTGATGATGTCGCCACGCAGTCCCAGCGACCGCACGTCGTCCAGGAGCATCCAGTCGAGGTTGTCGCGGTAGGGCAAGGAGGCGCCCACCGTTGGCAGCAGGTCATCAAGCAACTTGTCGGCTGCCGTCGTGGTCAGTAGCGGATAGTCGCAGGGCGCCGACAGGAACGTAGGCCCACCCTCAAACTCGCTTCGTCCGATGCGACGCAGGGAGAGCCGTCCGTCGTGGTTGTCGTCCACCAGGTTGTCGTCTTCATAGATGTTATAGCGCTCGTTGGCACCGCTGAAGGCATTGGCCTTGCCCGTGGGACCGGCAATGAAGACGTTGCCCACGGCATTGGCCTGCGAGGTGCCCTCAGAGTCGCCACCCATGATATAGGCAGCCGTCTTCCAGTTGTAGACGATGTTGTTCACATACTGGTGGCGCCCCTTGAACTTCGGGTTGCGTGTGTCGTTATGAATATATAAGGTGCGATAGATGGTCACGCCGCCGTCGGTCTGCACCAGTCCGCCGGCCGAGTGTCCCAGCAGTCCCTGTGAGATGATGCTGTTCTGAATGATGATGCGCTCGGGACTGCTGCCGCTGATGGAGAAGGTCTCGTCGCGTCCCCAGGCCACCGAGCAGTGGTCGAAGATCATATCATGACCAGAAGCCAGCGACAGCGCGTCGGCCCCCGAGTCGCCGACGGCCCCCATGCGTACCCGCAGATAGCGGCAGATGGTATTGTCGGCATCGGTAAACGACAGGCCGTTGCCATAGACGGTGACACCCTCGCCAGGGGCTGTCTGACCGGCAATATAGAGGTTTTTGCTGACCGAAAGACGCGACTGCAGGCGGATGACACCAGCCACGTCGAACACGATGATGCGGTTAGGACGGCTCACGGCATCGCGGAAGGAACCTGTGCCGGAATCGTTCAGATTAGTCACATGATAGACTGTTCCTGTGCGACCGCCTGTGGCGAAGCGTCCGAAGCCCTCGGCACCGGGGAAGGCTAATTGTTGCGACTTGCCATGCTGCACATTGACAGAAAACAAGGCCATGAGGATAGCAGTAAGCCACGTAGTTCTCAAATTGCTCATTTTAGTCAGGTTTGTTTTTCTTTCGTTTGTTTTGGTTTTTACGCTGCAAAAGTAAACAAAAAGAAAGATATTGCCGTGCATATTTTTCCGCAATACTGCAATGATGGGTGTAAAAAATTCTAAAAGTGGTTAAAAATCGTCCAAAACAGGTGTTCATGGATGATTTTAAGCACGTATTGCGCTTTTTTTTCTTAATTTTGCTTTCGCTTAGGCAATAAAAGGAATCTACTAATCAAAAATTCACTAATAATGAGACAAGCAAAAACATTGTTAACGATGTGCTGTATCGTATTGTCATTACCTGTGCTGATGACATCGTGCCGTGACATTGCCGACGATGATCACTATGCCCAGCCGTCATGGCTGAAGGGTAATGCCTGGCAGGTGATGGAGGCAGACGGCAACTACACATCGATGTTGAAGGCAGTGGAGCTGACGGGCTACAAACCGATTGTGTCAGGGCAGAGTGTCCTTACCGTTATGGCTCCCGACAACACGGCCTGGCAGTCGTATCTGCAGCAGCAGGGCTATTCCTCTGTGGACGAGATGTTCAGCAAGAATCCTACCGAGCTGAAGAAGACCGTAGGCTATCACCTGATGTACTATGCCTACGACTGGGACAAGATGGTTAACTTCCGTCCCAACGAGGGCGACGGCGCCAGTGTTGACCAGAAGCTGGAGAATGCTGGACTATGGTATAAGCACCGCACCCGCAGCGCTGACGACCAGGAGAGCATACGCGGCAAGCTGAACGGCGTTGATACGCTGGTGACGCTTTATCACTACGAGCGCTTCTTGCCCGTCCTGTCGAACAAATTCTTTCAGACCAAGGGTATTGATGCCAAGACCAACTACGAATATTTCTATCCGCAGAGCACATGGAGTGTCACTGGCGACGGTTTCCAGGTATCGAATGCCGGCGTGACCGACCAGACGGCTGTGGTCACCGACAATGGCTACCTCTACCATGTTAATCAGGTGGTGAAGCCCCTGGAGACCATCTACAAGACGTTGAAGCAGAACGCCAACTATTCGGATTTCATCGGTCTCTATGACCAGTATGCTGAGCTGACAGAGGCCGCTACCGAGACCAGCGAGAAGGTGGGCAAGGTGGTCTACACGCTGACTCATGGCTCGTTGCCCAACATTGCCTGTGAATGGCCGGTGACCGACTACCGCCAGATGTCAACCCTGGAGCGTGCTGCCTATAACATCTTCGCACCCTCGAACCAGGCTATCAGCCGGTTCTTCCAGAATTACTGGACAGCCGACGGCGGCTACCTGTCGCTCAACGACCTTGACCCGCTCATCCTGCGCTATTTCATCATGCAGTCGTTTGCTGATACCTCGGAGCCTGTGTTCCCCGAGGAAATCAGGGGCGGCAAGGTGCAGACCTCCTTCGGAACACCTATCAGCATCAACCCCGACCAGGTGACGGACCGTCTGTTCTGCGAGAACGGCGTGGTCTACGGCATGGACAACATGGATGCACCGGCCATCTTCTCGGCCGTTGTAGGACCTGCCTTCAAAGACACCACATACCAGTGCTACCTCTACACCCTCGACAAGAGCGACCTCGTTCTGTCGCTGGCTTCCAACAAGTCTGAGTTCGTGACGCTGATTCCCAGTAATAAGCAGTATAATCAGAATGAGCCCGCCATGCGTCTGAACACCACATCGGCAGGCCGTCTGCTGGAGGTCTATAGCGATGTGGAAGGTAACTATGCCACGATGGGACAGGGTCAGGCAGAAGGTATTGTCAACATGCACACCGCCCCGAATATCAACGCCTTGCAGACCACGGGCACGCAGGTGGTGAAAACCAATATCGCCTTCAACTATTGGTTCGTACATGACGGGCAGATTACTACCAATGCCCGTTTTAATGAGCAACTCAACCCCGCCTACGAAGGCTCACCTTTCGTAGCCTTCCGCGAGATTACCAACAACGGACAGCCCTGGTCCAACGGACGGGCATACGCCTACGACTCCAAGGACCTGTTTGTGGAAGCCTCCGGTGACGGCCTGGAGCATCTGCTCTGCGTCGGCAACGACAAGAACTACGAATACTACCTCTTTGCACAGTTGTTGCAGAAGGCTGGCCTGGTGGATGCCAAGACCAATACGATGCCGTCACTGGCAAGTCTTGACAACCGTCTGGTAGTCTTTGCTCCCACTAATGAGGCCATTCGTGAGAATTTGAGTAAGATTCCTGGTACTGCCAAGCTCACCATTGCCGCCGACGGTACGATGAGCGGTACGCCTACCAGCGCCCAGAAGTCGGAACTGGCCAACCACCTGCGCAACTATTTCGTATCGTCGCTGATGAACACCATCGACAACTACCCCTACCCGGGAAGCACCTTCAACGGAACCTATCTGGCCATGAGCGGCGAGGACCTGCATGTGCAAAGCAGCGCCAACGCCATCAGCGTCAGCCTTGCCAATGGTGGGTCTGTAGCTGTCAGCAACAAGTTCTTTGCCCTGCCCTTCGCCTATAACGACGGCTGCCTGCAGTTCATTGACGGTATTCTTGAATAAAAACTGAACGCCATGAAGCAAAAGATATATACTATGATTGTCATGCTGTTATGCTCCGTGAGCATGATAGCCCAGAATAAAGTCATTACAGGTACGGTGACTGAGATATTTGGCAATTCCAAGGAGCCTATCATGGGTGCCAATGTCGTGCTGGTGAATAGCCAGGGACGTTATGTCAAGGGTGCCGTCACCGACATGAATGGTAACTATAACCTTCAGGTCCCTGCTGACTCAAAGAAGCTGAAGGTGCGTGTGTCGTACATCGGTATGAAGACACAGACCGTGAACTACACCGGACAGACCCACCTGAACTTCAACCTTGAGAATGCCACCACCGTGAAGGAAGTGACGGTGACCGGCCAGCGTGGCGGACGCGATGGCATGGGCATCACCCGTATGGAACAAACCTCATCCGTGCAGAAGCTGGAGATGTCGGAGATAGTCGAGACATCGCCTGTCACTTCGGTTGAAGAGGCACTGCAGGGACAGATTGCCGGTCTGGATATTAACCTTGGCGGCGACCCCGGTGCCCGCAGTAGTATCCGCATCCGTGGTACCAGCTCGCTCTCGGCCAGCAATGAGCCGCTGATTGTCATTGACGGTGTGCCGCAGGACGTAGACATCAGCGAGGACTTTAACTTCGCCACCGCCAACGAGGAGGATTTCGGTGCCCTGCTGAACATTGCCCCGGCAAATATTGAGAGCATCGAGGTGCTGAAGGATGCCTCGGCCACCGCCATCTACGGCACCAAGGGTGCCAACGGCGTGCTGCTCATCAACACCAAGCGCGGCGCCATGGGTAAGACCAAGTTCTCGTTCTCGTCGAAGTTCACCTTCAAAGACGAGCCGGACCCCATACCCCTGCTCAACGGCGCACAGTATGTGTCGATGATGCAAGACGCCATCTGGAACGCCGCCAACGCCAAGGGTGTCAGCAGTGCGGCCAACGAGATGAACATGCTGTTCAATAACGCCGAGCTGAACTACGACCCCACCTACCGCTACTACGACGAGTATAACGTCGACACCGACTGGCTCGATGCCGTGAAGCGCAATGCCATCATCACCGATAACAACTTCTCGATGACCGGCGGCGGCGAGAAAGCCGTCTACAAACTGAACCTCGGCTACTACGACGAGCAGGGTACCACCAAGGGAACGGGGGTGCAGCGTCTGTCGGCAGGCATGAAGATTACCTATAACTTCAGCGACCGCCTACGCGTGCGTACCGATTTTAATTTCTCTAACACCAACAAGGATGCCAACGTGTTGGACAATGCCCGTTCGATGGCTATGCAGAAGATGCCTAACCTGAGTCCCTATTTCATTGATGATGTGACAAAGCAGTCGACAGGCGTCTACTTCACCCCCCAGGAAGACTTCCAGGGCAGCTATGACGGCAACTTCAACCCCGTAGCACTGGTGAACGAGGGCTACAGCAAGACCACCCAGCGCAACGAGAAGATGACTATCACGCTGGAATATGACTTCCCATTCCACTTGCAGTATCAGGGTTGGGTGTCGATGAATATGAGCACTACGAAGAACAAGAAATTCCTGCCTCAGGAAGCTACTGGCGTGCTGTGGACCAACAACAACGCCAACCGCTCTACCGATGCCACCAGCGACGCCTTCTCACTGCAGACGGAGAACAAGCTGATATACAACAACACCTTTGCTGAAAAGCACAAGGTGATTGCCACGGCGCTGATGAAGACCGCCGACAGCCAGAGCTTCAGCTACTCGAGCGCCACCTATGGCAACGCCTCGGCCAACCTGAGCGACCCCATCGTGGGCAGCGTCGTAGCCTCATCGGGCAGCGGCAACAGCGAGAAACGCTCCGTCATGTTCATCGGTCAGGCCGTCTACTCGTTCGACAACCGCTACGTCGTCCGTGCCACCGTCAACCGCGAGGGTAACTCCACCATGGGTAAGGACCGTCGCTGGGGCACCTTCCCCGCCTTCGGTCTGGCCTGGAACCTGGAGCAGGAGCACTTTTGGAGTGAGTCTGTCAAGAACTGGCTGAACACCGCCAAGCTGCGTGCCGGTTTGGGATGGAGCGGTACGTCACCCTCGGGAGCCAGCATCTACTTAGGTGCCTACAAGAGTTTAGGGCAGTATATGAACATGCCAGCCATCGTGCCCGACCGCATGCAGCTGGACAACCTGAAGTGGGAGACCACACGCGAAGTGGACTTCGGTATTGACCTGCGCCTGTTCAACCGCCTGAACTTCACGTTTGACTATTACGACAAGGAGACCAGCGATATGCTGCTGAAGAACACGGCACTGCCCGTGACCACCGGCTACTCGTCGGTGAAGTACATCAACTCGGGTAAGATGTCGAACAAGGGTGTTGAGATGCGCTTCGACCTGGAGCTATATCGCAACAAGCAATGGACCGTCAGCATTAATGCCAACGTCAGCCGCAACGTGAACAAGGTGAAGGAGCTGCCCTCGACGTGGGTCATGGACAACTACACCTTCGGCAACGGCAACTACGCCCTGCGCATCGTGGAGAACGCCCCTGTCGGAGCTTTCTACGGCTACCGCTACTTAGGTGTCTACCAGAACACGGAAGAGACCTACGCCCGCAATGCCGAGGGTGGCATCATGACCGACTGGCAGGGTAAGACCATCACCATGAAGAATGGTACTGAGCAGGTCTATCCCGGCGATGCCAAGTATGAGGACATCAACCACGACGGCGTTATCAACGAGAATGACATCGTCTACCTGGGCAATGCCAACCCGAAGTTCTTCGGTGGCGGTGGCTTCCAGGTGCGTTATAAGCAGCTGACACTCACCACCTTCTTCTACGGCCGCTACGGACAGAAGGTCATCAACGGCGCACGTATCTCGTTGGAGAATATGCGTGGCAAGGCTAACCAGTCGACAGCTGTGCTGCATCGCTGGCGTGCTGAAGGCGATGATACCGATATACCACGTGCCCTCTATGGCATGGGTTACAACTACCTGGGCAGCGACCGCTTCGTGGAGGATGCCTCGTTCATACGCCTGAAGACCCTCTCGCTGAGCTACAACCTGCCGAAGGCATGGCTGAAGAAACTGGGCATCAACCGCCTGAACATCTTTGCCACCGGCTATGACCTCTTTACCTGGACCGGCTACAAGGGGCAGGACCCGGAAGTGAAGATGCCGTCGCCCACCAGTCTGGTGAAGGACGGCTCGACCACGCCTGTGTCGAAACGCTATGCATTTGGTATTAACATCGACTTCTAAAGCATATATCATTATGAAACAGAAATTTATCAAGATAATCTGCGCTATCTGCGTAATCTGCGGTCTTTCCTCGTGCAACGACTGGCTCGACGTGCTGCCCAACAACGAGCAGGTGACCGACAACTATTGGAAGTCGAAAGAGGACGTTGAGGCCGTCATTGCCTCAGGCTACTATTATATGCGCCAGTGCGTGCCCACCATCATCAAATGGGGCGAGCTGCGCGGCGGCACCATCTATTCCATCAACACCAGCGACTCCAAGCTGCAGGACTTCAACATGACGCCCAGCCATACCCTCTGCGACTGGTCGAACGTCTACAAGGTCATAGGCATGGCCAACTCGGTTATCATGTATGCCCCAAGTGTTGAGGATAATACGTACTACGATGCCATCCGCAACTCCCACCTGGCAGAGGCTTATTTCATGCGTGCCTACTGCTATCTGCTGTTAGTGAAGAACTTCAGGGATGTACCCTTGGTGCTGACGGCCTACGTCAATGACAATGCCTCGTTCGACCTGGCCAAGTCAACAGAAAAGGAAATCATAGCACAAATCAAGGAGGATGTGAAGACGGCACTGGCAACAGGTGCCGCCAAGGGAACCTACGAGGAAGACTGGGCCACGAAGGGACGCGTCACGAAGTGGGCACTCTACGCCCTCATGGCCGATGCCTGCCTGTGGAGTGAGGACTACGACCAGTGCGTTGAGTACTGCGATATGATTCTCAATGCTACCGATGCCTTCCGTCCTGTGTTCATGTCGAACACTAACGACTGGTACACCATCTTCTATCCCGGCAACTCCAATGAGAGTATCATGGAACTGAACTGGGATTATACGACCAACCAGCAGTCGAATAACTTCTCAGGACTGTTCACCATGAGCACATCATCGACGCTGAAGCCTACTGCCGAGGCTGTGACGAAGATGAAGAACGAGACCCAGACGCTGAAGGACAAGGGTATTACCGAGGACGGACGCATGGGACGAATGCTGTTGGCAACCTATGTCCCCGACAATGGTATGGTCTTGGGATGGCCTACCGCCAACCAGTATCTGATTTGGAAATACTATGGTACCGACGTGCAGGACATTACTGGTGGTGCCCGTGTCTACCAGGATGCTAACTTCATCCTCTACCGTGTGGCTGAAATTATGCTGATGAAAGCCCAGGCGCTGACCATGAAGGGTAGCGGCTCGTGGCAGGATGCTGTTAACCTGGTGAACAGGGTTCGCCACCGTGCCGCCCTCGACGACTACGATGTCAATGTCAGCGAACTTGATGAGCTGACGCTACTCGAAGAGATTCTTGACCAGAAAGAGATGGAGTTCGTGGCCGAGGCCAAGCGCTGGTATGACCTGCTGTGGTTCGGACGCATCGGCAACAGCAAGTACAAGACGCAGTTCATTGCCAAGGTCATCGAAGGCAACCAGACCACGAACCAGCAGTGGATACTCTCTGTGCTGCAGGACCAGAACGCCTGGTACATGCCGCTGCCTCAGAGCGATATTGAGCACAACAAGTTGCTAGAACAGAACCCGTACTACGGAACGACAAAATAAACGAAAGGAGGACGTATTATGAAAATATATAATATATATAATAAGGTAATAGCACTTGCCGCCACCACCCTGATGGTGGTAGCCTGCGACAAGGATGTCATCGACATCAACAGCGACCCCTTCAAGGACCAGACATACACCAACGAGCTTAACTCGCCCATCTCCTCGTTCCTGACAGAGCAGGAGGGCTTTGGCGAGTATGTCAGCGCCCTGCGCTATGCCAACATGTTTGATGCCCTGAACCAGTCGTCAAGCGGCGTCAGCTTTACGGCGTTTGTGCCCAACGACGATGCCATGAACGCGTTCTACAAGCGCCGCGGCGTCAGCCAGCTGAGCGACCTCACTGCCGACTACATGCGACAGTTCGTCCTCTACCACACGGTGAAGGACTCCATTCTGCCCGATGCCTTCGTGCTGAAGAAGACTGTGCAGAACCTGAACAGCGACGTCATCAAGATTGAGATTGACTCCACACATGCTGGACAGGCAACCCTGAACGGCGAAGGGCGCATCATCGAAATGGGCCTGAGTGCCTTCAACGGAAAGGTCTATGTGCTCTCGTCGGCCATGACTCCACTGGTGGAGACCGTCTACGACCGCGTCGCTGACAGCGGCACATCGACCATCATGACCGCAGCCCTGAAGGCCACTGGCTGGGACAAGAAACTCAGCACCGTGGTAGACACCACTTATAACCAGGACCGTCAGCGTATCATCACCCACTACTACTACACGCTGCTGAACGTCAGTGACGCCACGTTCTCGAAAGCCGGCATCACGTCGTTCGAACAGCTGAAGAGTAAGCTCAAGGCTGCTGATGAACAGGGACTTAGCGAGGACTCGCTGCTGCGCGAGTATGTCAGCTACCATGTGCTGGGCAACCAGTACACCACTGACGAGCTGGGTGCCATGAACGGCTCTGACGTCACCCGCATCTGGAGCACCTCGGCCATGAACCAGGTGTTCACCGTCACCTACGACTCGCTGGCCACAGACGAGGCTGCCAAATACGAGCTGAACGCATCGGCAGAGGCCGCCCGTTTCGTTCCCGCCTCATCGAATGTGCTCTCCAAGAACGGCTATGTCCACGAACTGGACGGCTGGCTGCCCGTCTGGGAGCCTGAGCAGACTGCTGTGCTTTGGGATTTGGCCGACTATACCGAGGTGAAAAACCTGGTTGGCACCGAGGGCTACCAGCCCGCAGAGCCTACATCGTCGGAGCAGCGTACTCGCATTGCCAACGCCAGCTGCTATGAATATGAGATGGGCGAGGCCGGTTCCAGCAACCATTCCTACAGCGACATTGACTACGTCACCTGTAAGTCAAACCTCAAGGAGGCTAACAACTACGACCGCGTGGTGTTCAATGTAGGCTATATGGGGAAGGTCAGTATGCACACACCGACCATTGTCCGAGGCAAGTACCGTGTTGAGCTGACGCTCATCTACATGACAGGACACTCTTTTATGCGCACCATGTCTGACGGTAATGGTGGTATGCTGAAGATGTCGTTCGACGACAATGATGACCAGACCATCTTCACCGCACCTTATACCAAGGTCAGTAGTGCGTTGCCCGGTGTCTATACCAGCACGCTCTACGAGGAAGTGGAGTTCACTGAGACCGCATCCCATAAGTTCAGCTTTATCGTGCTCGACCCTGCTGCCAGCTCCAACAAGAACTTCAGTCTGCAGTTCGACTGTATCAAGTTTATCCCCATCCAATAACCTACTATACGAAAGATTATGAAGACATTCAGCAAACTTTTCACTATACTGATGGCTGCTGCTGTTGCAACGGCCTGTAATGAGCTGAAGGATGACAGCCACTACAAGGAGGCGGAATCGGCTATCGCCAATGCCGAGCTGAAGATTGTCGACATCTCGTCGCAGGCCTATCTGCAGAGCCGTAGCGACCTGTCGGCCATGAACCAGCTGTTCCAGCAGCAGGGCATCTACGATGAGCTGCAGAAGAAAGGACAGCTCAGCACGATGCTGGTGGTTACCAACGACCACTTCCAGCAGCCCACCGAGGAGGTGGCGTTCATCACCCGCTCGCATGTCAGCGACATCAGCATCTCGCCCGCCAACCTGGAGGACGGCACCCGCCTGATGATGTGGCACGGCAAATATGTCAACGTCAGCATCGACGAGCAGGGACAGGAAGGCATTATCGTCGACCACGTGCTGTTCAACAACGGTGCGGTGAAGGAGGTCATCAAGACCGCCACGGGTTATATTTACGTTATTTCAGAAATGATTCAGACACCCACCTCGCTGTACGACTATATCGAGTCTCTGCCTGACGACTATTCCATCTTCCGCGAGATGGTACGTGCATCGGGAGGCAAGGAGTTTGACCGTGCCAACTCCAAGGCCGTCAGCGTCAACGAGCAGGGTAACACCGTCTATGACTCGGTTTTTATCTATACCAACACATTCTTCGATGCCGTGAACTTCGACATGAACTCCGAGTCGCTTACTGCTACCATGCTGCTCTTCTCGAATAAGGTGATAGAGGATGCCCTGGAGGATGCCCACCAGCGCCTGGAGGCCTGGGACCAGGAGCGGCCTGACAGCATCATCAAGGACTGGATTCTGAAGACGGCTTTCTTCAATAAGAAATATACGGCTGCCGATATGCAGACCACGGAAGACCAGGACCTGAAGAGTATCTACGGTACACAGTGGCGCACCAGCGTACAGAAGGTGGACGCACAGAACCCCACCGAGCTCTCTAACGGTATCGTCTACAACGTCACCCGCCTGCACATCCCCACCAACGTACTGATCTACCGTCTGAAGGACTTCTTCTACTATTACGAGAACTGCACCGACGAACAGAAGACAGCCTACTACAAGACCACGAACCTGACCTTCAAGTCGTGCGATACGGAGGTGACCGCCTGGACACCCTGGGCCGGTGTGTGGCCGCTCATCGAAAACCGTGTCATTCGCTTCGACAAACCCAGCGGACTGGATGATTCCGAGGGCTTTGCCATTGACTTCACGCCCATTAAGCGCAGCGATGATGGCGACATACGTCCTTACCTTGTGCCGCCTGGAACATACCGCTTCTGCATGGGTTCCGTTCAGAATGCCGGCCTGGACGTGGTAGCTACGCTTTTTGCCGGTGACAAGCTGATAGCCAAGTCAGCAACTGTCACCTGGGGATCGGCCACTACCTTCCACTACGACCGTAACGGTGTGGGCTATCCTGAGGGCTACGATGCCACATACGTCCGTGAGATGGGTGGTAACAGCAAGGCTGCCAATTACGACCGTGACGGTGGTGTTATGATTGACGAGGTGGACGTTCCCGACATTTATGGCGATGGCTCGCCTGTACAGCTGACACTTCGCTTAGAGTGCAACAGCTGGGCCGGCAAGACCAACGTCAAGCTGCACCACTGGTGCCTGCGCCCCACGGAGAATAACTATTAGTCGGATAATTGATAATTGAGAATTGAAAATTGAGAATTGGAAAATATGAGCAACGACATTAAGAAAATCATATTGGGTCTGACACTGCCACTGGCTTTTAGTGCGACTACATACGCCCAGAAGCTCAGCGGATATATCCTCTCGTCGACCAACCAGCCTATTGCTGATGCCATTATCTCCAGTCCCGGCTGTGAAACAGTGCGCTCGGCTGCCGATGGTAGCTTCACTATAGAGGGGGTCAAGAGAGGGAATGCCCTTAACGTGTGGCACGACGGCTACTTCCAGCGTGCCGTCTATGTACGCGACACAAACGCCTCTGGCCTGCGTCTCTTCATGATTGAGGAGAACAAGTCCCGTTATAACGAGACCGCTGTCACACCGTTTGCCACGCGCCAGAACGAGACTACTGACGGTAGCCTGCAAAATCTGAACCGCAAGGACTTTGCTGCAGGCTCCCTGTCTATCGAGAACGCCTTGAAAGGTGAGATTGCCGGCCTGCAGGTTACCAATAAGAGCGGTATGACTGGCGAGGGTGCCTATATGCAGCTCCGTGGTATCCACTCGCTGGTGGCCGACAATGCCCCGCTTATCGTCATCAACGGCGTACCTTATATGCCCGATGCTAACCTGAGCCAGATCGTGGGTGGATATTCACGCTCGCTGTTCCAGGGATTGAACAATCTCGACATCCGCAACATCACCGTCCTAAAAGGTGCAGAGGCTGCTGCCTACGGTTCGATGGGCTCTAATGGTGTCATCATGATTGAGACCGACCAGGCCAGCTCTACCGACATGAATACGCGCATCTCGTTCTCGGCCATTGCCGGCACCAACTGGAACTCGAAGCGCATCCCGCTGATGAATGCTGCCGAATACAAGAACTACTTGTCGGATATGGGCTTGACCTATTACCCCAACATGGAGGCTTTCTTCAAGGACTTCAACTTCCTGAGCGACCCCAATGCCAACAAGTCGTATCTATACCAGTACGACACCAACTGGCAGGACGAGATCTACCGTAACAGCCTGTCTATGGACTACCTCTTCCGCGTCGAGGGTGGTGACAATATCGCCAAGTATAACATCTCACTGGGCTATACCACCGACGAGGGAACGCTGAAAAATACCTACAGTGACCGCTATCAGGCTCAGATTAATGCTTCGGTGCTGGTCAGCAAGAAGTTCGAGATTCGTGCCAACATCAACACGGCCTACCTGAAGGGACAGTATCAGGAGCAGGGCCTGTCGAAGGAGACCAACCCGCTGCTGGCCGCCTACCGCCACGCCCCCATCCTCAGCCCGCAGCGGAGCGATATGTACGGCAACCTCATCAGCTCCTACGCCAGCTATTGGTTCGGTGCTATTGAGAATACCGACTTCATCGTCTCCAACCCTGTGTCGCTGGTGAATACGATGAGCGGCAAGAACCGCCAGTACGACATGAACACCAAGATTCAGTTGATCTACACACCGCTGCGCGACCTTACCGTCAACGGCGTGGTGGGCATGTACTACAACTACAACCAGGAAGAGGCGTTCATTCCGGGCAAGGACAACCATGACATCGTACCCCTGTTCGACCAGTACGGACAGTCTGACAATACCATCCGCGTAGGTACCAACCACACGTTCAACATGTTCTACAACGTGAATGCGGCCTACAAAAAACAGTGGGCAGAAACACACAAGCTGAACCTCAACGCCGGCTGGCAGATGCTCACCACGTCGTATGAGTATGATGCCGGCTTCGGACGTAATTCCAACAACGACTTCTATCAGACACTTGGTGATGCTCAGACACTGGGTAAGTATTTCTCAGGTTACAACAACAAGTGGAACTGGATGAACGCCTATCTGCATGCTGACTGGACTTTCGATAATACGGTCAAGATAGGCTTTACCGGAGCATTCGACGGTGCATCCAGCGTGGGAAAGGATGCCACACGCATGACCTTCTATCCCGCTGTCGATGCAGTCTTCATGGCTAAGAACGTGCCATTGCTGAATAGCATTAGCTGGATAGAGAAACTCAACATCTTTGCCAACTACACCCTGACCGGCAACAGCCGCTTCTCGTCAAAGTTCGGTAAGTACTATTATACGTCAAATCCCTACCAGACCATTGCCGGTATCGTCCGTGCCAATGTGCCCAGCACGGCTATCAAGGCTGAGAAGGACCGCACGGTGAACGTCGGTCTGGAGACCGCCCTGCTGCGCAACCGTGTTCAGCTGGGTGTGAGCTACTATAACACCCGTGCTACAAACGTGCTCATTGCCGGTGAACGCTCGGCAGTGCTCGGCTCCAGCTCCTACTATAACAACGAGGCTGAGATTGAGGCCAAGGGCATGGAGCTGTCGCTGGCCTTCTCGCCCGTCTACACCAAGGACGTGCGCTGGACCGTCGGTGGCAACCTGGCTACGCTGAGCAACAAGGTGAACTCCTTGGGCGCACTTGACGAGATGGTCTACACTCTCGACGACAATGCCCAGATCATCACCCGTACCGGTGGCGACCCATACGCCTTCTACGGACTGCGTTCTTTGGGCGTGTTCACCACCACCGCCGAGGCAGAGAAAGCCAACCTGACAGCTAACGGACAGAAGTTCGGAGCCGGCGACATACACTATGCCGACCTGAACAGCGATGGCATCATTGACCAGGCTGACCGTGAGGTTATCGGTTCTGCAACGCCCGACTTCTATGGCTCGTTCTTCACCCGGGTGGAGTACAAACAGCTGGCTCTCGACCTGACCTTTGCCTATAGCGTGGGTAACGATGCCTACAATGCCGTCCGCCGCATTACAGAGTCATCGTCCGACTTCTCTAACCAGGCACAGTCTGTTAACCGCCGCTGGCTCATGGAGGGACAGCAGACCGACATGCCGCGGGCACGCTGGAACGACCGCGTGGGTAACAACGCCTTCAGCGACCGCTGGATTGAGAATGCCAGCTACCTGAAGCTGCGCGACATCACCCTGAGCTATACCTGGAGCAAGCCCCTGCTGAACTTCATCCAGGGCGGCACGGCCTTCATCACAGGTCAGAATCTCATCACCTTCACCAAGTACTTAGGCCTCGACCCGGAGTTTGCCTACAGCTACAGTCCCATGATGCTCGGCGTTGACTATGCCAAGGCCACGGCACCCCGTTCGGTGAAGGTGGGCGTCAACCTCAAGTTCTAAGCGGCCTTTGGCCTAAATAACATATAAAAATGAAAAAGCGTAAAGACATGGATACAATAAGCAAGGCCAAAAGCCACATAGGTTTATTATTTATTATTTGTTCTTTATTATTGAGCGTAGCGCTGGTCTCCTGCTCCGACTTCTTTGAGCCGACGACCGATGACGAGTTTAACGGCGACGATGGTTTCACCAGCAATACTGAGATGTACACCGGTTTCCTCGGTATCATGACCAAGCTGCAGGCTGTCGGCGACAAGGAGATTCTGCTCACCGAGACCCGCGGCGAGCTGATTGAGCCTACCGACAACTCGTCGAGCGAGCTCATCGCCCTATACAACTACGACCAGAACCTGCAGGACAACCAGTATGCCAATCCTGCCAGCTACTATGAGGTGGTCATTGCCTGCAACGACTACCTGAAGAACATGAAGGCTTACAAGAACCATCCCAACGTCGACAGCGAGGCATGGAATGCGCTGGTGGCCTCAACGGTGCGTACTAAGGTGTGGGCCTACAAGACGCTGGCCGAGATTTACGGTCAGGCCGTCTGGTTCGACGATGCCATCACCGAGGTCACCGAGATTAAGAACGGCGACAAGTTCCAGCTGCTCAGCCTCTCCGACCTTATTGACAAGTGCCTGCAGCTGATGGACAACGGCTTTGACGGTGTTAACACCGACCAGCAGATAGACTGGTATGAGTGGCTCGACCCCACCCATACCGTGGCGCTGAGCAGCAGCGAGTATCGCAAGTGGAACTACATCGTACCGCCCTACGCCGGACTCTACGCCGAGCTGTGCCTGTGGAAGGGTGCCCTGCTCGACGCCGGCGGCACCGCGGCTACCGAGTATTACAAGAAGGCCGCCGACCTGATGCTGAAAACACTTGGCGAGCAGATTAACGTCACCAGCGACCCCGGCTCGAATGTCTACTGGCTACCGTCGGCAGCCACCCCCGGCCACTACACCCCCATCTGGAACTACGCCCAGCCTTATCCTTACGAGGCTGTATCGGCCATCATCTACGACTACACGAAGAACCAGACGAACACGCTGCTGAAGCACTTCTCTAACGAGTACCCCAACAAGTACCTGCTGCGCCCCTCGCAGGCCGGCATCGACCGCTTCCTCGACAAGACGTTCAATCCCGGCACGTCGGAGGGCGACACCCGCTACAAGTGCTGCTTCGGCACCTCCAGCGGCCAGCCCTACCTGGCCAAGTTCCGCCCCGTGGGCAGCTCGGCCCGCGTCAATGCCTATCAGGACGACTGCCATATCTATATCTACCGCGCCACACAGTACCACATGCTGCTCTGCGAGGCCCTGAACCACCTGAAGCGCTTTACGGCCATGAATGCCGTGTTCAACAGCGGTGTGAAGGCCGGCGACAGCGACGGCTGCTTCGTGGCCGGATCGCCTGAGTGGGAGGGCTTTGCCAGCACCGTCGACCCGACGAAGAGCGACTGGACGGGCACGGCCAACTGGGGCACGCGCAAATATCCGTCGATGGGCATCCGCGGCTGCTTCGCCCTGACCGCCCGTCCCGTCAAGGACAACATCTTTGAGCTGGGCGAGACGGCCACGCTGAAGTTCAACGACCTGGCGCTGCTCGACGAGTCGATGCTGGAGTTTGCCGGCGAGGGCAAGGTCTATCCCATGATGAACCGCATGGCCGTGCGCTATGCCGACCCCTCGATTGTGGCCGACCGCGTCTGTCCCAAGTATGAAGCATCAGGGCTGGAGGCTACCGTCCGTGCCCGCATCATGGACGGCGGCTACTGGGTGCCGTTTGAGCTCATGAAATAGTTGAAACCACAACATTATTAATAATAAAAAACAAACCACAATGAAGAAACTGCTTACTTTAGCGACGCTCCTGATGCTGACATTAGGCATGAGCGCACAAGAAAAGAAGTCGTGGGACTTTACGAAAGGTCTTAGCGACGAGACCATCGCCAACCTGAATGCCGATGCTGCCAACTGGGCGAGCAACGGTACTGATGCTGACGGTAACACCAACAACTGGCAAAATGCTGTCAAGCAGGCTGCCGACAGCTACTGGATGGCCAACGGACAGGTCATCGAGGAACTGCGCGGACTGAAGATTGATATTGGCAGCAACAAGAGCAACTCTGTCCATCTGGCCACCACCAAACTTCGCCTGACCCGCAAGAGCACAAAAATCACGTTCCCCAAACTGGCTAACGGACAGAAAATTACCATTCAGGGACGTTCTGCGAATGGTACAGCTACTAACCGTGGTATCGCACCTACTAAAGACTATATCAAGTTCCAGGCTGACGAGAGCTCGCCACAGTATAATGGTGCCTGTATCTTCTTGGGCAATCAGGTGGAAGGCTCCGAAGGCACCTATACGTTTGTATGGAAGGTTGAAACCGATAGCCCTGATAGCGTAGATGTTCAGTTCCAGCTGACCCCGGATGGTGGTATCGACTTTACCTACTTTATGATTGACCAGGGCGATGCTCCTGCCGTTAAGGAGGCACAGTCAGTGGCTTATATTTACAGTGGTGACAAGGATAGCGATTATGGCTACGTGTACCTCAGCGGCTCTGAGGCCTTCGCCCTGACAGAGATCGATGCTGCCACCACTACGGCCGATGCCGACTCGCTGCGCAAGTTCCAGGGTGTGGTCATCAGCCCCACCATCGCCGCCGACAATGCTTATCTGAGCACCATCAAGCAGGCTATTGCCTACGTGCCGGTGCTGAACTTCAATCCTAACCTCTACGAGGCTCTGGGATATGGTGCCGCCACGAAGACTGACGCAACAGCACTGACCGTGAAGGATGCCGACAACGCCGTCTTTGAAGGTCTCGACACTGCCGAGGGCATTGAACTGCTGACCGAAGGCGGCATCACCGGTGTCACACTTGGCGACTATTTCGCACAGGATGACACGCTGGCCATGGCCGGCGACCAGGTTGCCATGCACATCCACAACGCCAAGCGTAACGCTTACATGCTGCTGCCTCTGACACTTGAAGACATGCTTGTGGCCAACCAGGATAACATTGCCATGCTCATTCCGCAGGCTCTGCAGGCTGTGGTCGATACCAAGAAGGATGTGACTGCCGTGGGCACGCCCGTTATCACAGCCAAGCAGGAGAACGGCTTCACCACCGTTACCATCACCGCCACCAACTCAAAGGCTATCTACTATACCACCGACGGCTCAGAGCCTACCACCGCCAGCACCCTCTATACCGACGCGCTGACCCTGACTGCCGCCACCACCGTGAAGGCATTTGCCGTTGGCGATGGCTATACCGACAGTAAGGTGGCCGAGAAGGAGATTGTCATCAAGGTGCAGGCCGCCAAGCCCGCCATCACCTTGACACGCGAGGCTGGCAAGACCACCGTTACGCTGTCTACCGACGAAGCCGGCGTCAGCATCTTCTACAACTTCAACGGTGCCAAGACCGCTGCCCTGTCACAGATTTACACTGAGCCTATCGTACTTACCGAGCCGGCTACCATCACAGCCCTTGTCGAAGGCGGCGACTTCCTGCCCTCCGACCTGGCTTCGCAGTACGTGGGTATCGACGGCGTTAATGCCGGCACCGTCCGTCTCGACGTCCTGGCTCACTTCGATGCCAACGAGACCGACTGGTTCATCAACGACACTGAGAATGGCGGCGATGGCAAGGTCAGCGCCTACTACTTCTGGGGCAAGTCAGCATGGAACTACTACTCTACTGAAGTGGAATCTCAGGAAACCGTCAAAGACAGCCAGGGCAACGACTCTATCGTCTACCACTACAAGCCCGATGCTGCTGCTCTGAAGGTCATCAACCCGCTTAACGAAAACGGCTGGGTGCTGAAGTCTCAGGGACAGGTGCTTACAGGTGAGCTTCAGCTGGCTCCCGAGGCCGGCGTGGGCAACGGAGCAACAGGCCGCTTTGCAGAAGAGGCTACCGACCTACAGCCTGCCGGACTCTACAACTCTATCACGAAGGGTGTCATCACCTTTGGTGCCAAGGCCAGCAGTGAGCCTTACACAGGCCGCATCGAGTCTACCGCAAAGTACGCCGGTCCGTTCGATGTGGTTGTCTACTGCGGCAATGGCAACAACGGCTCTCCATCCGCAATGGAGGTTCAGACCTCTACCGACGGTGAGAACTGGACCAAGCTGGGCGACCTGAAGCTGGCCTCCACACAGCGCTACTTCAAGCGCACGCTTCTCAGCTACGAGGATGCTGCCGAGGTCTTCGTCCGCGTTGCTCACGTCGGTGGCGGCACCAAGGCTCAGGTCTACGACATCTACCTGCTTAACAACGGTGAGCAGTCGAAGCAGTACAACGAAGAGACCGCTGCAGGCATTGAGACCGTGAAGCCCGCTACCGTCAAGACCGCTGCTATCTATAGCATCAACGGCACACGCCAGCAGGGTCTGAAGCGCGGCCTGAACATCGTCGTTGAGAACGGTGTAGCCAAGAAAGTATTGGTAAAATAAATCTGAAAACGCGCTTTAAGCATTTTTTACAGGCAACCGTTGGCGGTTGCCTGTTTTTTTTATATCTTTGCACCGAAATGTGCAAACCATACTGCAACGAGAATGTTCAACTATATTTTTTAACTAAAAACAAACTGAGTATGAAAAAACTTTTTACGCTAACAATGCTTCTTGTGCTTGCCATGACGGTAAACGCACAGGAAACGTATCGTAAGTCGTGGGACTTCACCAAGTGGAGCGCTACGACAGTGGCAAACTTGAAGGCTGAGTCGGCTAAAGGCCCTACCACGGGCGCCTGGTCGGATGTTGAAAAGGCAAACGCCACCGCCCCCACCGACCTGTCGAAAGACAACTGCTTCTGGGAGGTGACCGCCCAGGGCAATGCCACAGAAGGTGCCACGCTGATGGCTAACGGTGAGGTTATTCCCGAACTGCAGGGCCTGCTCTACACCAACACAACGGCCCGCTCACTGGCCATTGCCGTGAACTATCAGGTGGCCAATCCCTCCGATGCGGCTTTCGGCCCTTATCAGGGAGCTTCTTACCTGTGGCTGGGTAGCAAAACGAAAAATTATTTTATCATTCCTCATGTTGCTCCCGGCACCACCATCAAAATGGGTGTTGAGTCACACAAGACCTCAGAAGCCCGTGGTGTGGAACTCTATGTAGGTTATGGCAACAGCGGCACAAAGCTGAATGGCCCCGATGGCAATGCCGTAACTGCACCTACCACCTATCAGGATCAGGAATGGCTGCTTCCCGCTGAGGGACTGACTGACACACCGAACGAGGACGGCACTTTTGACATTACTATTCGTAACACCAACGGCTGCCACATCTACTACATCACCGTGGGCGAGGGCGACTCTCCCGCCGTTGAGGATGCCAAGAAAGTGGCTTACCTGACACCCGCCGGTGCCAATCTGGACGCTGACTTTGCCTACATCTTCATGTCAGGCTACGACGGCATTGAGCTTACGCAGGCCGACGTGGCCACCGCCACGCTCGCATCGCTGGCTGAGTACGACGCTGCCGTGGTGGCTCCCTCTGTCACCGCTGCCGATGCCGACAAGGTGAAGGCGTTGATAGCCTATTTCCCTGTCGTCAACCTCAGTAGCGACATCTACGAGGCCATGGGCTACGGCAACGCTGTGGCTACCGAGGCCACTTCGCTGACCATCGCCGACGCCGCCAACGCCATCTTCGAGGGTATCGATGAACTGGCTTACGAGGGTGCTGTCACCGGCGTAGAGCTGGGCGACTACTTCAAGGCTGACGCTGTGCTGGCAAAGGCTGGTGAGGCTGTGGCTATCCATGCTCACAATGCAGGCCGCAACGCCTACTACTTCATCCCGACAGCCAATGCCGGTTCTGAGAGTGCTGTCTTCCAGACGCTCATCCCGCAGACCGTGCTGGCAGCTGCCAAGACCAAGCGCGACATCACTGCCGTCGGCACACCTGCCATCACCTTCAAGCAGGAAGACGGTGCCTCCATCGTCACCATCACCGCTGCCAACTCCAACGCTATCTATTATACCACTGACGGTACTGACCCCACAACGGCCAGCACGCTTTATGCCGAGCCCTTCACGCTGACCGCCCCGGCCACCGTCAAGGCTCTTGCCACCGGCGACGGCTATAACGATTCGCAGATAGGTTCCAAGGATGTAACAATTGCCAGTAAGTTAGCTACGCCCGCTATCGCCATTGCCCGTGAGGCCGGCAAGTCGACCGTCACCATCACTGCCGCTGAAGGTACCACCATCTACTATAACTACACAGGCAGCACCACGTTGACTGAGAGCAAGATTTACTCTGAGCCTATTGTCGTCACCAGCCCTCTCACTATCACAGCCTTTGCCACAGCAGAGAACTTCCTGAACTCCGACAAAGCACAGCAGTTCGTAGGCGTTGACGGTGTCGACAAGACCAACCTGCGCTGGGACATTATGGCTCATTTCAATGCCAATGCCGACAACTGGAAGGGCAAGGGACAGCAGACCGACGATGGCGGCAACATCATCAATGCCAACTACTTCTTCACCTGGGGCAAGAATGCCGGTCAGTACTGGGACGAGACTTCTGCCGAGACCATCAAGGCCAGCGACGGCGTGACCGACTCTACCATCTACACCAAGACGCTGGCTCCCGAGACATACGAGGCTGAAGGATGGCGCATCAAGTCTATCGGCCAGGTAATGGTATGGGAAAGCCTCAGCGTGGGCTACAACATCGGTGACACCAGCATGCGCAATCCCGATACCGCAGAAGATGCCATTGGCGTCAACGACAGCATCGGCATTACCCCGAATGCCCTCACCTTCGGCAAGCAGCCTACCGGCGGCCCGTTCAACGCCAGCCTGGAGACTACTGTGAAGTATCAGGCTCCCTTCGATGTCATTGTCTATGCCGGCAACGGCAACGACGGTGAAATACCCACCATGCAGGTTGAGGTGTCGGCCGACGGCGAGAACTGGACGAAGCTGGGCGATGTGGCCTACTCGCTCATCAAGCGTAACTGGAAGAAGACACAGCTCAGCTATGAGGGCACCGACGAGGTGTATGTGCGCATCCTGCACACGGCTGCCAAGTCGAGCGGTCAGGTTTATGATGTCTACCTGATGAACAACGGCGAGAAGTCTCAGCAGTATAACGAGGAGACCGCTGCAGGCATTGCAGCCGTGAAGCCCGCTGCCGCAAAGGCTGCTGCCGTCTACAGCCTGAACGGCACACGCCGGCAGGGTCTGAAGCGCGGTCTGAACATCGTTGTTGAGGACGGTGTGGCCAAGAAGATTCTGGTGAAGTAACACCCTTCAAAAAGGTTGCCCCGAGCAAGCGCTTGCTTTGCTCCGGGCAAACCCTGACTTTGCTCCGGACAAACTCCAGGTTTGCCCGGAGCAAACTTTTACTCCACCCTGAGCACCTGGTCGCAATAGTCAACCACTGCCGGGCGGTGGGTGATAAAGATGATGGTTTTCTTCCTGTCTTTCAGGATGTTCTCCAACAGCTGCCGCTCGGTGTCGGGGTCAAGGGCCGACGTGGCCTCATCAAACAGCATGATGCTGCGGTTGCGCAGCAGGGCACGGGCAATGGCTATGCGCTGAGCCTGACCCTCGGAGAGTCCGCCGCCGGCTTCGGTGCAGACGGTATCGAGGCCCTGGGGCAAGGCGGCAACGAAATCGCCGCACACCAGGTGCAGCGTCTGCCACAGGTCGTCGTCGGTGGCATCGGGCCGTCCCATCAGCAGGTTGTCGCGGATGGTGCCGCTCAGCAGCGTGTTGCCCTGGGGCACGTAGACGAAGTTACAGCGGTGGAGGGGTGAAATCTGGTCACGCCGTTGGCCGGCATAAATCTCCACGCTGCCGTGCTGCGGCCTCACGAGTGCCAGTATCAGGCGCACCAGCGTCGTCTTGCCCGCGCCCGTCTCGCCGAGCACAGCCGTACATGTTCCCGGACGGAAGTCGAACGACAGACTGCTGAACACCGGTGCTTCGCCATCGTCGTAGGTATAGCCGACATCTGCCAGCCTGACGCCACAGGGCGACGGCATCAGCACCCCCTGCCCCTGCTGCTCCTGCGGTGCCTCATCCAGCTCCATCAGACGTTCGGCGGCGGTAAACACCCCCACGAAGGCCGGTGCCAGCCGCGTCAGGTCGCGTGCCGGTCCCTGGATGCGGAACACCAGCTGCAGAAACGCCGTCATCTGACCAAAGGTGATGCTGTGTGTACTCATGCGGACGACTCCCCAGAGGAAAGCCACCAGATAGCCAATAGAGAAGCCGCCGTTGACAAAGAGGTTCGAGGCGATTGAGAACTTCGTGCGTTTCCTGACATGCTCCCGCAGCTCTGTCTGCGTGCTGCCTAACCGGTCCACCATGCGGTCGCCGGCCTCTAACGTCTTGATGAGCATGCGGTGCTGCACCGTCTCCGTCAGCAGGCTCTGCACCTGACTGTCTGTCGTCCTCACCCGCCGTGTGTACTTCCGCATCTGTGCCACGTAGACACGGCTGACGAGGATGAACACCGGCAGGATGCCCACGGTGATGCAGGCCAGCCACACATCCATTTGCATCAGATAGAAGAAGGCGCCCACGAAAAGGGTTATCGTCGAGAGGGTGTTAGGCAGCGTCTCGGTGACAAACGACACCACCGTCTGCACATCCTGCTCCAGGCGGTTGATGATGTCGCCGCTGTGGTAGCGGTCCTTGCCGCGCCACTCTGCCCGCAGCAGCCGGTCGAGCATCTGCTGCTGCATCCTGTTCTGCGCCTTCACGCCGAGGATGTTCCTGATCCACACCTTCGAGATGTTCAGCGCATACTCGCAGATGATGATGCCGCCCATCAGCGCGACGGCCCAGTAGAGCGACCCGCTGCGCACGCCAGCCGCCGTGTCGATGGCCCGCTGCATGGCCCACACCATCAGCAGACTGCAGCCCACACCGGCCAGTCCCAACGTGGCATTGAACACCACCTGCCGGCGGTTGCCGCGCAGCACTATCCACAGCCAGCGCAGAATCTCGCTCACCGTGTATTTGCTCTCTGGATTATGCAGTCTGTCAATCAGCCGTTTCATTATCACCTATTTTTTATTCTCTATTCGTTTCTGCGAGATTTCTCGTGGTATAATCAAAGATTTAAAAGATTTAAAAGATTATCTTTGTGTCAGAATAATCTTATAAATCTTCTAATCTTTGTTTGTTCTTTTACCCACACAAATCCTTGTAGTACTCTCTATTCTTTATTCTTTAGCGAAGCGCTCTATTGTCCGCCCCCCACATCATCTTCTCGCGCAGCGTCGAGAAATATTTCTTGCCGCTCCGCTTCACCACCCTAATATTATAAGGGGCACGGCGCAGCGTGATACAGGTGCCCTCGCCACAAGCCTCCGAACGGCCGTCGATAGCCACGAGGAACGAGTGCGAACGGCTCTCCACGTCGAGCGTCACCACGGCAGAGTCGTGAATCACCATCGGCCGTATGTTCAGCGAGTGGGGCGCCACGGCTGTCATCAGCAGCACCCCTGTCCCCGGCACCATGATGGGTCCGCCGTTCGATAGCGAGTAAGCCGTTGAGCCCGTAGGCGTGGAGACCACGAGACCGTCAGCCTGGTAGGTCGTCAGGTATTCGCCGTTGATGCTGGCCCGAATGCTGATCATCGAGGCCGTGTCACGCTTCAGCACCGCCACGTCGTTCAGCGCATAGTTCTCGTGGCCTAAGGGCTGGCCGTCGGCCTCCACCTGGATGACGGCACGGCTCTCCACCGCAAAGTCATCGTCGTGCAGGGCCTGCAGACAAGCCTCAATCTCGTCGGGCTGTATGTCGGCCAGGAATCCCAGCCGTCCCATGTTGATGCCCAGGATAGGTATGTTACGCCGTCCCACGCGCGCCGCCGTCTTCAGGAACGTACCGTCGCCGCCCATCGAGATGGCGAAGTCGGCCTCGAAGTCGTCACCGTCGAACACCCTCACCGCCGTACCGCCTATCAGCTGTGCCTCCCTCAGGAAGTCATAATACTCCCTGTCCACCGTCAGCTCACCGCCATGCCGGGCAATGTTCGCCAGCACCTGCTGGATGCTGGCCGACTTCTTCGTCTGGTACACATTGCCAAACAGCGCAAATCTCAG
>CAMYZO010000006.1 GCA_947303855.1 uncultured Prevotellaceae bacterium | reverse complement strand
TGGAGCAGGAGGCTGCCGGTATCAAGGCCAAGGGTGAGGCCGAGGCTTACGCCATTCAGAAGAAAGGCGAGGCTGAGGCTCTGGCCATGGACAAGAAGGCCGAGGCTTACAAGAAGTACAACAGTGCTGCCGTGGCTCAGATGATGATCGAGATTCTGCCGCAGATTGCTGAGAACGTGGCCAAGCCCATCTCGGCTATCAAGGATGTCAACATCTACAGCAGCGACGGGAGCGGCATCTCGTCGATGAGCGGCAATGTGCCTGTAGCAATCAAGCAGGCCTTCGACGTGCTGAAGTCGGCTACGGGCGTTGACATGGCCGAAATCATGAAGGCCGGCTCGTTAGAGGCCATGACCACACGCAACATTAACCTGAACGACGAGGCTCAGGATGTTGTCGACGGTCTGGCAGGCAAGAAAAAGTGATAGCCGGATGCTTGAAACGGGAGAGGGAAGCCCATTAGCTTCCCTCTCTGTAGAAGTCGAGCGACTCCTCTATTTCCTTCCGGGTGGCCGTCTGGTTGATACGGATGTCGCCCACACCGCCAAGCAGGGTAAAGTTGATTTGCCCTGCTATGTTTTTCTTGTCGTGGGTCATCAGTTCCAGCAGGGTGGGGTAGTCGTCACAGCTGATGGGCATGCGGCCGTAGTGTTCGAAGATGAAGCGCACCGTCTGGCGCATCTTCTCGACGGGGAATCCCGTCTTGATGCAGCTGAGGTATAGCTCGCAGACCAGTCCGTAGGCAACGGCATAGCCGTGGAGTATCGGTGTGCGCTGCAGTGCCAGCGACTCAAAGGCATGGCCGATGGTGTGGCCCAGGTTCAGGGCCTTGCGGATGCCGCGCTCCGTGGGGTCTTCCTCTACAATGCGCTCCTTCACCTTCACCGAGTCTTCCAGCATGCGGCTGAGCTGGTGGTAGTCAATGACGTCGAGGTCGAAACAGAGCAGCTCATCGAGCATCGCAGTTTCTCCTCCCCTACAGGGGGAGGCCGGGAGGGGGCTGCCTGGGAGGGGGCTGATCAGTCCGTGCTTCAGCATCTCGGCGTAGCCTGCGCAGATGTTCTCATGATTCATCGTCTTGAGGAACGTGGTGTCGAGGATGACGCTGCGTGCCGTGCTGAACACACCAATCTCGTTTTTCAGTCCGCCGTAGTTGATGCCCGTCTTGCCGCCCACCGACGCATCGACCATTGCCAGCAGCGTCGTCGGGATGTTGATATAGTTCATGCCCCGCTTGAAGGTGGAGGCTGCAAAGCCGCCGAGGTCAGTCACCATGCCGCCGCCGAGGTTCACCATCAGCGAGTGGCGGGTGGCTCCCCCCTGCTGCAGACAGGTCCACACGTGGCTGAGCGACTCCAGCGTCTTGTTCTCGTCGGTGGCCCCGATGGTGATAACCTCTGCCCCACATAGGCTGTTGAAGCCGGCAATGAGCGGCAGACAGAGCTCTTTCGTTGTCTCGTCGACCAATATAAAGATGCGGTCGCGTTCACACTCGCCAACGGCTGTTGCTATCGACGATTCCAGATTTGTAGAGATAATTACCTTTTGCTTTTCCATTTCGGCTGGCAAAATTAAAAAAAATAATTGAAAAATGCGCCACAGATTAAACTTTTCTTTCTGATGAGCGTCATATTGTTGTAATTGTTACACTTTATGAAACGTATTCTTCTATTGTTAGTCGTCGGAATGACGATGTTCTCCGCAGCGCTGGCACAGCGCACCGTCAGCGGAAAAGTGATTGAGAAAGACTCCCGTGAGGCCGTCATCCAGGCCACCGTCGCCCTGCTGAAGGCCGACTCGTCGCTGGTGACCAACGCCGTGACCAACATGAACGGTCAGTTCCAACTGACGGCCCCCGCCGACGGAGGCTACACGGTGCGTATCACCTACGTAGGCTTCAAACCTTTCAGTAAGAGCATCACCATCAGTGGTGGCAAGCCCATAGACATGGGCACCATCACCATCAGTCCCGACTCAAAGATGCTGAAGGATGTCGAGGTGGTGAAGAACCTGGCCAAGGTGACCACTAAGGACGACACCATTATATATAATGCCGGTGCCTACCGCACGCCCGAAGGCTCTGTGGTGGAGGAACTAGTGAAGAAACTCCCCGGTGCCGAGGTTTCTGACGACGGCACTATCACCATCAATGGCAAGCAGGTGAAGAAGGTGCTCGTTGACGGCAAGGAGTTCATGACCGGCGACACGAAGACCGCCATCAAGAACCTGCCGACGAGCATCGTCGACCGCATCAAGTCGTACGACGAGAAGAGCGACCTGAGCCGTATCACCGGTATTGACGACGGCGAGGAGCAGACGGTCATCGACTTCGGTCTGAAGCGTGGCATGAACCGAGGCATGTTTGCCAATATCGACCTGGGTGCCGGTACCAAGAGCCGCTACTCTGAGCGTGGCATGGGTGCCGTGATGAAGGATGACTTCCGCGCCATGGCCTTTGGCAGTGCCAACAACGTCAACGACATGGGATTTCCCGGCGGTGGCGGTGGCCGTTTCGGCGGTGGTAACAGGCAGGGACTGACGGCTTCGAAGATGGTGGGTGTCAATATCAACTACGAGAAGAAAAACGTTGTCAAGGCCGACGGCTCCATACGCTGGAACCACAACGACGGCGACGCCTGGAGCCGCCGTTCGAGCGAGAACTTCAGAGGTTCGACAAGCTCGTTCACCAATTCCATCAACCAGAACTACTCGCGCTCCAATTCCTGGGATGCCCAGGGACGTGTGGAGTGGACCCCCGACACCCTGTGGACCATCAGTTTCCGTCCCACGTGGAGCTACAGCTCTAATGACGGCACGAGCAGCAGCACCTCAGCCACCTACAATGACGACCCCTACAAGTACAGCAACGACCCGCTGTCGCTGCTCAACAACGTCGACTCGGCCCTTGTGGTCAACAGCCGTCTGAACGGCTCGCTCTCCTATAGCGACTCCAAGCGCTTTGGCGGTTCGCTGCAGATCAACCGTAAGCTGGGCGGCGGCGGACGCAACGTCACCCTGCGCCTCAGCGGCAACTACAGCGATGGCGACTCACGATCCATGTCAGAGAATACCGTCAACCTGTACCAGGCCATGACCTGGCTGGCCGGCGACTCCGTGAGCCACTATCAGACCAACCGCTATAACCTGACTCCGCAGAAGTCGTGGGACTACAGCGTGCGGGCCACCTACAGCGAGCCTATCGCCAAGGCCGTATTCCTGCAGTTCAGTTACCAGTTCCAGTACCGCTACACCAAGAGCGACCGCTCTACCTACGACTACTCCATGCCGCCCTACAGCAGCTCGATGTTCAACTTCGACGGTTTGTCGTACGACTATCGCGGATGGGACAGCTACCTGAACCGTCTGACCAGCTACCAGCCGCTGGAGCAGTACTACGACCAGTCGCTGAGCCGTTTTTCGGAATACAAGAACTATATCCATACGGGCGAAATCATGTTCCGTATCATCCGCAAGGCCTACAACTTCAACGTCGGCGTGCAGATTATCCCGCAGTCGTCAGAGTTCACCTACCGCTACCTGACCACCGACACCGTGGCTAACCGCTCAGTGGTCAACTGGAGCCCCACGGCCAACTTCCGCTGGAAGATCAGCGACCGCGGACAGATGCGCTTCGAGTATCGCGGACGCACCAGCCAGCCTTCGATGTCGCAGTTGCTGCCCATCACCGACAATAGCAACCCGCTGAACATCTCGATGGGTAACGCCGACCTGAAGCCCTCGTTCACCCAGTCGTTCAACTGGCGCTACAACAACTTCTGGGAGAAGCACCAGCGCTTTATCTTTGCCAACCTGAACTTCTCGACAACCTCGAACCAGGTGGCCAACCGCGTGGAATACATCGAAAGCACCGGCGGTACCATCTCACGGCCTGAGAATATCAGCGGACAGTGGAATGCTGGCGGACGCTTCGTCATGAACACAGCCATCGACACCACCGGCTACTTCAACGTGAACACCAACACGTCGCTGAACTATGATCACAGCGTGGGCTACCTCTACCTGGACAAGGTGACCAGCAAGAACTACACCAACACCACCACCATTGGTGAGCGTCTGGGCGCCAGCTACCGCAACGACTGGCTGGAGTTCGAGGTGAACGGTTCTGTCAACTACACCCATGCCCGCAACCACCTGCAGTCGTCGGTAGACCTCGACACATGGTCATTCGGCTATGGTTTCAATACCAACATCCAGCTGCCTTGGGGCATGCAGCTGCATACCGACCTTGGCATGTCGTCGCGCCGCGGCTATAACGATGCCGCTCTCAATACCAACGAACTGTTGTGGAATGCCCAGCTCTCGCAGTCGTTCCTGCAGGGCAAGACGCTGACCGTCTCGTTGCAGTTCTACGATATCCTGCAGCAACAGTCGAACATCTCTCGTTCTATCAATGCCATGTCGCGCACCGATAACGAGTATAATGCCATCAACTCCTATGCCATGCTCCACGTTATCTATCGTCTGAATCTCTTCGGAACGAAGGAGGCACGTCAGGGCATGCGCATGGGTCCCGGCTTCGGCGGTCCCGACGGTGAGCGCCGTGGCAATCGTGGCGGTGGTCGTGGCGGCTTCGGCGGCGGTGGTGGCCGTCCCGGCGGTGGCTTCGGTGGCGGTGGCCGGTTCTAAAAAAGGAAAAAGGTTTCGGACAATCATCCGAAACCTTTTTTCTTTGGTCTTATTTCTCTTCAGCAGCAGGCGCTTCAGCTTCAGCCGCCTCTTCCTGTGCGTCCTCAAAGTCGGTGATGCCGGCCTGGACGAGGATGTTATACCACTGTATGAGCTTCTGGATGTGAGAGTTCTTCACGCGGTCACGGTCCCATTCGGGCAGCACCTTGGTGAAATACTCGTGCAGCTCGTCGGGCGAAGCCTTCTTGGCATCGATGCTGGCTTTCTTGCCGTCTTCCAGCTTCTTCATGCTCTCCAGGATGGTGGTCAGGGGTACGTCGTCGCTCTCGGTGTACATGGCCACGTCGCCCAGCGAGGTGATGCGGTCGGTGCCGAAGGCAGGCATGCGGCGGTGTGTCTGGTCCAGGGCCTCGACGATGAGGTTGTTCTTGCCGCGTGTAACTAATTTGTAAAGGCCGGGCTTGCCGGCAATAGCTAAGATGGTTTCTTTCATAATCGTTCTAATATGTTGTTGAGTTGTTTGTCAATATCTGCTTTGCCGTCGTTCACAATCTCGAAGTCGGCACGGCGGCGAACCTCCTCCTGCGGCCACTGGCGGTCTATCCACTCCTGTGCCTGCTGGCGGGTGATGTGGTCGCGCTCCATGATGCGCTGCAGGCGCACCTCCTCGGGGGCAGTGACGACGACGACGCGGTCGACGTAGCGGTCGGCACCCGACTCATACATGATGGCCGACTCCATCCACTCCAGACCGCTGCCAAGGAAGTCGGCAAAGACTGCGGGGTGGACGATGGCGTTGATGGCCAGCTTGTTCTCTTCCGAAGCCAGCAGGAACCGGCTGACGGCGGCCTTGTTCAGGCGCCCTTCCTGGTAGGTGTCGGGGCCGATGAGTGCTGTCAGCTGCTGTTGCAGTTCTGCCGACGAGCGCATCAGCCGTTTGGCGGCGGCATCGCAGTCGTAGACCGTGATGCCGCGTGCAGCCAGCCGTCGTGCCACATAGCTCTTGCCGCTGCCTATGCCTCCTGCCAGTCCCACTTTCATTCGTCGCCCTCCTCTATCAGGTAGTCCACCTGCTTGTTCACCAGTGAGGCGCGTGTGACGCCCTGTGGCACCTGTTGCAGGTAAAGGTTACACTTCTCTGACTCCTGCCGTTTTATCTCATTATAGTCGGCAATGACGGTGAAGTCGTTGGGTGTCAGCGTGCGGTAGACGTTGACACCGGTGACAAATTTTACCGTGACCTTGGCAGGGAACGTGCGCAATATCTTGCCTTCAGGAAGGTTGATACATTTCACGGGAATGCCGTTCATGCTCTCCTCGGTGAGCACATCGGTATAGAAGGTCACCTTGACTTGGTCGGGGACGGTCTTCACACCTACCATCTTGCGCAGGTGGCAGTCGACGGCCAGAGTGTCGCGGAAGCCGACGTGGTTCAGCGGCTCGGTGTACACCATGTGTATACTGTCGAGTTGTTCCTCTGTGGCATAGACGGTGACACTGTCGGGCGAGTAGCTGACGTGGCTGAGGAAGTAGAGCTGCTCAGGTATGACGCGTCCTCTCCACCGTACGGGCACCCGTTTGTGGGTGCCGGTGTTGTAGTAGAACTTCAGTTTCTCAGGCTTGATGCTCACAATCTTGCTCGACCCGGCCAGATGCTGCTGTATGATCTTCATTAGCTCAGAATTACCAATGTTGCCCGTGCCGTTGCCCTGGTCGTAGGTTTTGAAGTTGACGGCTATATGGCGCAGGTCCTCTCCATATATATAAGGTAGCAGCATGATACCCCGGTCGCGGATGGTCACCTTGAGGGTGTCGGTCTCGTCGCTGGTCAGCATGACATCTGCAGGCACGCCCGAAATATGCAGTGGGACGACTATTTCTTTTTCAACGGTCTCGTTGAGCGTCGTCAGTAGCCAGAAGATGCCCGACAGTGCCAGGAAAAAGAGAAAAATCAGAAACTCCCTGTTCGCTCTGCTGAACAGGAAGTTCCTGACGATGACAAAGAGCCTGCGTCCCGACATCATGCCTTACTTCTGCAGTGGCATGTTGCTCATGTCCTTGAACACGGAACCCTTATCGACGGTGATGACCACGTCGCGTGCTATTTTTACGTCGACGGTATTCTTGGCCAGGTCGATGCTCTTGACGGTTCCGTAGATGCCGCCGCCGGTGATGACCTGTGTGCCTTCCTGAAGCGAGTTCTGGAACTGCTGAATCTCTTTCTGTTTCTTCTGCTGCGGGCGGATCATGAAGAACCACATGATGGCGAAGATGGCTACCATCATCAGGATCATCGACATGCCGCTGCCGCCTTGTGCTGCCTGTGCAGCTAAAATAATCTGTGTCATATCAGTTAATTGTTTTCAATTGTCAATTATCAATTATCAATTTTCAATTAGAAGTCATTCCCGTTCTTCCATGCGCTTCATCAGCTTGCCAGTCTGGATAAGGTGGCGTGCTATGGCGTCGAGCATGCCGTTGATGTAGCCGCCGCTCTTCGGAGTAGAGTAGAGCTTGGCTATGTCGACAAACTCGTTGATGGTGACGCTTACGGGGATGGTGGGGAAGGTCATCATCTCGGCGATGGCAATCTGCATGATGATAATATCCATAAAAGCCAGTCGCGAGAAGTCCCAGTTGTGCGAGGCGTCGCTCATGAAGTGCTGGTAGTCGTTGGCATTGAGGATGCTGGCGCGGAACAGCTTGCGGGCGTAGTCGCGGTCTTCCTCGTTGTCAAATTCCGGCAGCAGCTCCTGGCGCACGCCGTTCTGCTCTTCAAAGCGCTTGATAGTTTTCAGCACGAAGGTGTCAACCACCTCCTTGTCGTCGTTCCAGTAGAGGCTCTGCTCCTCCAGCAGGGCATCCAGATCAGTGTTCTCCTGGATGAACATGCGGTAGAGCTTGCGCCACAACTCACGGTCGGTGGCATAGTCGTCGGTCGGGGCTGTCATGTAGTCCTTGTAGGTCTGGCTCTGCTCTATCTGCTCAAAGAGCCTTCCCACAAACTCAGGCTCGTCGGCCCATGTCCACTTCTGGCTGTTGATGAAGTCGGCCAGCTGCCGGTTCTCGCCCAGCTGCAGTATAAAGCGGTTGTAGGCAAAGCGTGTCGACGGTTTCTCAGTACCCTCGCGCATGGCTTTTACCTCGGTAATCTCCAGACGCCGCTTGGCCTCGCGGGCAATGGCCACCATCAGTGCCAGCAGATAGTTGTACAGGTCGTATGCCTTCGATAGGCTGAATGTCAGTTCCTTTTCTGCCGTGTCAATGTTTTTGTTGCCGTTTTGATAGTATGCATAGGTTAACTGCACTATCTTGGTGCGTATAATTTCACGATTAATCATGTCGTTATGGTTTGTTTCGATTGCAAAATTACTTCTTTTTCGCCGATTATGCAAGAAAAATGCACTTTTTTTGTAAATTTTCAATCTTCAATTTTCAATTTTCAATTTTTCTTCGTACCTTTGCAGCCGCTTTCTAAGAAAAGCACACCGTGTGATGGTGAATTAACAAACAAAAGTATTAATTTAGAGTAACACATTTAAAAGTTATGAAAGAAATCAGTGTAAGCGGTCAGAAGCGTGCCGCTACTGGCAAGAAGGCTTCCAAGCTTCTGCGCAAGGAGGGAATGGTTCCCTGCAATCTCTATGGTGAAACAAAGGACGCTAACGGTCTGCCCGAGGCCCTGGCTTTCCAGGCTCCCTTCACCGAGCTCCGTAAGGCTATCTACACACCTCATGTCTATGTTGTCAACCTGACCATTGACGGCAAGGAGCACAAGGCTATCATGAAGGAACTGCAGTTCCACCCCACAACGGAGGCTCTGCTGCACGCCGACTTCTACGAGGTGAACGAGACGAAGGAGATTACCGTTGGTATTCCTGTCAATTTGACGGGTCACGCCCAGGGTGTCCGCGACGGTGGCCGTCTGAACCTCTCTATCCGTAAGATTGACGTGACCGCTCCCTATAAGAACATTCCTGAGAAGCTCGACATCGACGTCACCAGCCTGCAGCTGGGCAAGGCCATCAAGGTGGGCAGCCTGCAGTTCGAGGGCTTGAAGATTGCTACCTCGCCTGAGGTCGTTGTATGCTCAGTGAAGGCTACCCGCGCATCGCGTGCTGCCGCTGCTGCTGCAGAGTAATCATTCCAGATGGACAAATTCTTAATTGTAGGGCTGGGCAACCCTGGCGACGAGTACGCCACGACCCGCCACAATACAGGCTTTATGGTGTTGGACGCTTTTGCAAAGGCGTCCAATACTGTTTTCAGCGACCGCCGTTACGGCTTTGTGGCTGAGGCATCGCTCCGTGGCCGCAAGGTGCTGCTGCTGAAGCCCACCACGTTTATGAACCTCAGCGGCAATGCCGTGCGCTACTGGCTTAATCAGGAGAAGATTGACCAGCAGCGGCTCCTGGTGGTCAGCGACGACGTGGCCCTGCCCTTAGGGCAGTTCCGCCTGAAGGCCAGCGGTTCCAACGGTGGTCATAACGGTCTGGGACATATCCAGCAGCTCATAGGTCAGAACTATGCCCGTCTGCGCATGGGCATCGGTAACGACTATCCGCAGGGCGGACAGATAGACTGGGTGCTGGGCAACTACAGTGCCGACGACCTCAAGGCGCTGCAGCCGGCCATCGATACTGCCACTGAAATTATCAAGAGTTTTGTGCTGGCAGGCATCGATGTTACCATGAACCAGTATAATAAGCTGGGGAAACGACCCACCCCCGGCCCCTCCCTAAATGGAGGGGAGTGAATACCTCTGAGAGATGAAGAAAGACAAGAGTGTGAATGGAGTATCTGCTCCCCTCCCTAATGGGGAGGGGCTGGGGGAGGGCCTTGCCCGTCTTGACAAATGGCTCTGGTCTGCACGTATCTTTAAGACGCGCACCATTGCTGCCGATGCCTGCAAGAACGGGCGTGTGCAGGTGAACGGTGTGTTGGTGAAGCCGTCGCGCATGGTGAAAGTGGGCGATACGGTGAGCGTGCGCAAGTCGCCCGTAACCTACAGTTTCAAGATACTGAAGACCATTGAGCAGCGCGTGGGTGCCAAGCTGCTGCCAGAGATTTACGAGAACGTCACCACCCCCGACCAGTATGAACTGCTGGAGATGACGCGCATCAGCGGCTTCGTTGACCGCCAGCGCGGCACCGGCCGTCCCACCAAGAAGGACCGTCGTGCCATGGACTCATTCTTAAGTTTAGACGATTTGGTTTTTGATTTCGATGAAGAAGATTAGCTTGCTGTTATTATCGTTGTGCTGCATGCTGACAGGCGCCGTGGCACAGAAGGGAAACCTGCAGAAGGGTGACTATGGTTACCTGTATTGTCACATGAACGACCGGGGACGCGCCTGGACGGCCTACGCCCTCAGCCGCGACGGCTTCCATTACCACGACCTGCTGGGGGGCGACTCCATCTTCAGCGACCATGAGCATGCCCGCATTGAGGGGGCAACCCGCGATGCCTACATCTGTCGTACCCACGACGGTAAAGGCTACCTGATGGTCTGCACCGATATGAACGTGGGCCGCTTCAAGGATTTGAAGAAAGCTTCAGAATGGGACAACTACGGTATCATCCTGCTGCGCTCCAGTGACCTTATCAACTGGGAGTCGGTGACCTTCGACTATCGCAAGGGCACCAGCATCTTCAGCAATCCACAGGACAAGAGCGTATATAAGGACTGGTCGACCATCAACCGGGTCTGGGCACCACAGGTACAGTGGGATGCCGACTATCGCTGGCCCGACGGACGCCAGGGCGGCTACTTCATCTACTACAGCATGTGGAACCGTGGTGAGGAGCAGTACGACCGTATGTACTACTCGTATGCCGACGAGTCGTTCACACGGCTGACGCAGCCCAAGCCCCTCTTTGACTGGGGCTACGCCACCATCGATGCCGACATCAACTGGGTGGAGGCTGACCAGCTGTGGCACATGATGATTAAGAAGGAGGGCGGCAAGCCCGGACTCTTCACGGCTACGGCCCCTGCACTGACCGGTCCGTGGAGCGAGCCCGTTGAGGACGATTACGTCAGTTTCGAGGGCAAGAAGAAGTGTGAGGGTGTCTCGGCCTTCCAGCTGGCAGGCAGCGACGAGTGGGTCATTGGCTACATTGAGTATTCGTCACGCCCCAAGAACTACCGTCTCTGCCTGGCCGACAGGTATATGCGGGGCTTCCATTCGCCGCGCAATATCGTGGGTGTCGACCGTCCGCAGCACGGCTCCTTCCTCCGTCTGACCAAGAAGGAGTACAAGCGTCTGCAGAAGTGGAGCGACAGTATGATGAAGAAGTAAAAAAAAAGATAATTTGAGCTTATGGATAGAAAACAAGAAGGCCTGAAGGCATTGGGCCGTGATACGGAATACCTGAACCACTACGCCCCGGAGGTGCTTGAGACCTTTGAGAACAAGCACCAGGGCAACGACTACTGGGTGCAGTTCAACTGCCCGGAGTTTACGTCGCTCTGTCCCATCACGGGGCAGCCTGACTTTGCCGAAATCAAGATTATGTACATACCGGCTGAGCGTATGGTGGAGTCGAAGAGCCTGAAACTCTACCTCTTCTCGTTCCGTAACAATGGCGACTTCCATGAGGACTGTGTCAATATCATCATGAAAGACCTTGTGAAACTTATGGCACCTAAGTATATAGAGGTGATAGGCCTGTTTACTCCCCGTGGCGGCATCAGCATCTATCCCTACGCCAACTACGGCATGCCCGGCACAAAATACGAAAAAATGGCCGAGCAGCGCATGCTCAGCCATCAGGTAGTATAATATTCATTCTTCATTCTTCATTAGCGAAGCGCCTGTAATACCCCTGCTCGTCGCCATTGCTGAAGCGCAGCACCAGCGTGTCGCGGCGCAGCATGACAAACTGTGCCGTGTCGCTGCCGATAACAGTAGTGGTTCCTGTCGTGTCGCGCGTGGTCTCGCTTAGTATCAGCTTGCCGTTGTAGATGCGCCACTCGCGGTAGCGTTTCAGTGGCGGATATTCTACCGGGCTCTCCTCGTCAGACGTCATCGTGCGAACCATGCCGATGGGGCGTGCCGTGTAGCCGCTCTTAATCTCTATGCCATATTCCCGTGGCTGCATCAGTTCGCGGAAGAGCGAGTCGTCAAGCTCCTTCAGCTCCTGCTGCTGGATCTTCTGACTCATGTCTGCCCGCTGGCGCAGCTTTGGCTGCACCATGAAGCACCACTTGCCCTTCAGGCTCTCCATGTCAATCACCATGTCGGCCACCTTTTTGTTCGTGCGGTTCACCACCACAGCCATCTTGTCGCCAATCATGGGGTGGCCGAACACCTGTTTCCGTTTCGATGCCGTCAGGATGTTGAATGTGTCGGGGTCGCCGCCTGTCCGCGGCAGGAACACCAGGATGGTGTCGTTACAGCCGTCGCAGGCCAGTCCGTAGACGGTAGAGTCGCCCGGTGCGTTCTGCTCTTCGCTGATGATGCCATCGGTGGCCGTCTCATTATCATTCTGCTTGCTGCCACAAGCTGCTAACAGTGCTGCTGCCACAGTCACTGCTATCAAATGCTTTCTATTGGTTATCATAACGGTATGAATGTTCTAATAAGGTGCAAAAGTAAAGAAAAATAGCCGAACGGCCAAACTTGACGCCACATTTTTGGCTGCTTTTGTGTCATATTAAGTTAAATCATGTTATGAATCCGATCATCCCGACACCGAGAATTATTTTTCAATTTTTCTTGCAACCTTGCCACCATTGGTGTTATGTGCTGATACACAGCAGGTTGCGCGGTTGCAACAAGGGTGGCATGGTGGCATCAGCGGATGGAGGGGCTGACGGCGGGTGAAAAGTCCCCGCCGCTGGGAGAAAAGTCCCAGCGGCGGATGGTTCCATAGCGTGGCGGCAAATGTGGCGCGCGGCGGGAGTTTGATGCCACCCATGTCACCCTTGTTGCAACCAGCTAACAGTCTGAAAATTAAGCATTTGTGTTTATGGTGGCAACGTGGCAACAATAACGCTAAAATATAATCAGGAGTAGCTGTTAGGAGCCCCTAATCTGTTAATATAGCATAAAAGTAAGTAGAAAAAACTGGCAGATGCGAGATTGTATCTGGAAAATGATTACTTTTGTAACATAATTGAATAAAGATAACCTTAAGTAGAATTGATTATGAAGAAAAGAATCCAGTTCAGCCTTGTCTATCGTGACATGTGGCAGTCGAGCGGCAAGTTCCAGCCGCGCAAGGATCAGTTGGAGCGCATAGCACCGGTGATTATTGACATGGGCTGTTTCAGCCGTGTGGAGACCAACGGCGGTGCCTTCGAGCAGGTGAACCTGATGGCAGGCGAGAATCCCAACGCCGCCGTGCGTGCTTTCTGTAAGCCGTTCAACGAGGTGGGCATCAAGACCCACATGCTCGACCGCGGCCTGAACGCCCTGCGTATGTATCCCGTACCCGACGATGTGCGCGAGCTGATGTATAAGGTGAAGCACGCTCAGGGCGTGGACATCCCCCGCATCTTCTGCGGTCTGAACGACACGCGTAACATCATACCCTCCATCAAATGGGCCAAGGCAGCTGGCATGACGCCCCAGGCCACCCTCTGTATCACCACGTCGCCCGTACACACGGTGGACTATTACGCCCAGATTGCCGACGAGGTGATTGCCGCCGGTGCCGAGGAGATTTGTCTGAAGGACATGGCCGGTATTGGCCAGCCCGCCATGCTGGGTGCGCTGACGAAGGCCATCAAGACGAAACATCCTGACATTATCATACAGTACCACGGCCACTCAGGCCCCGGCCTGTCGATGGCCTCCATCCTCGAGGTGTGCAACAACGGCGCCGACATCATCGACACCGCCATCGAGCCGCTCAGCTGGGGCAAGGTGCATCCCGACATCATCTCCGTGCAGTCGATGCTGAAGAACGAGGGCTTCGAGGTGGCCGACCTGAACATGAACGCCTATATGCAGGCCCGTACGCTGACACAGGAGTTTATTGACGACTGGCTGGGCTACTTCATCAATCCCGCCAACAAGCACATGTCGAGCCTCCTGCTGGGCAGCGGACTGCCCGGAGGCATGATGGGCTCGATGATGGCCGACCTGGGTCCCATCCAGAAGATGATCAACAAGCTGCGCGTAGCCAAGGGCGAGGCCGAGCTGACGATGGACGATATGCTGGTGAAGCTGTTCAACGAGGTGGAGTACGTATGGCCGAAGGTGGGTTATCCCCCACTGGTGACACCGTTCTCGCAGTACACGAAGAACATCGCCCTGATGAACCTCCTGACGATGGAGCAGGGCAAGGGCCGCTACGTGATGATGGACGATGCCATCTGGGGCATGATCCTCGGCAAGAGCGGCAAGGTGCCTGGCGAGATTGCGCCTGAGCTGATTGAACTGGCCAAGACGCAGAAGCGCGAGTTTACCGAGGCCGACCCGCACACCCTCATTCCCAACGCCCTGGAGGGATTCAAGAAGGAGATGGATGAGAACGGCTGGGACTACGGTCAGGACAACGAGGAACTCTTCGAGCTGGCCATGCACCCCGAGCAGTACCGTCCGTTCAAGAGCGGTCAGGCCAAGAAGCAGCTGCTGGCCGACATCCAGAAAGCCAAGGATGCCAAGCTGGGCGGCGGACAGAAGATTTCGCAGGAGGAGATTGATGCCCTGAAGCACGCCAAGGCCGACGCTGTGAAGTCGCCGCTGGCCGGACAGCTCTTCTGGAGCTTCGGCGGCGAGGGTGTGATGGCTCCCTGCATTGAGCCGTACATCGGACAGAAGTATAAGGAGGGTCAGCCCTTCTGCTACCTGCAGACGAAGTGGGGCGAGATTGTCGAGATACCTGCTGCCCTGGGCGGCAAGCTCGTTGACATCAGCGTGAAACCCGGACAGAACGTGCGTCAGGGTGACACCATCGCATGGATAGAGCGCGAAGCATAATCATGTTTAGCTTTTGGCTTTTGGCCTTTGGCGCGATGCAGCTTGCATACAGCCAGGTGCCAATGGCTAAAAGCCAAAACTACAATCTGAGGAAGGTGCATGACAGCCTCTACTGGCTGAACGACTGGCGCCTGCCTTACCCTGTCTACCGTTTCGAGACGGGCGACGTTGACGGCGACGGACGCGAGGATGCGGTGGTGGGCGTCATCAAGAGCACCCGCTACTATCCTGAGCGTGGTCGCCGCCTGTTCATCTTCAAGCAGGTGGACAACAGCCGCCAGCCCGACGGGCCAAAGAAGGTGCGCCCACTGTGGCTGGGCTCCAAGCTGGGAGGCCGCTTAGAGGATTTCCGCTACATGGCCGGCGGACATATTCGCAGTCTGGAGACGACCGACAACGGGCTTTATGTCGTTGCCGACTACCGCTGGGGCGGCTTTGGCATGACGTTCGACCATTACATCGTGAAAGGAACCAATAGAGAAACAGCTATCAAACTTTTTAGCCAATGAAAAACAAGTCTTTCCTTATTCATGCGTGTGTGGCAGCACTGTTGGCCGCCTGCACCGCTAACCAGAAACAGGTGGCCGTAGAGGTGCCTGTGTCAACCATCGACGTCGAACAGCTCATCAACGGCATCGACTACGACATGGACATCACAGGACTGCCGCTGGCCGACATCCGTGTGCTCCGCAACGCCCCTGCTGCCCTGCGCGGCTATCCCTTCAAGGACGCCTACCTGCGTGGCATCTACGGAACCACGACATGGTATGACTCGCTGACATGGAAGTTTGACGAGGCTGTGTCCTATGATGCCGTCGAAGAGCGCGAGGGTGAGCCTTGGCGCGACCACTACTACCGTGCTGCCGAGAAGGGCGGCCAGCTGAACTACACGGCTGAGGAACAAGGCTTTATGAAACGGCTCAAGGAGCGCGAGGACGAGCTGGTGAAGCATAACTTCGACGTCGAGGAGCCCCTGCGGGTGAACATACAGAACCTGACGAATCCCACACAGCTCAAGGACTTTGATTCGCTGCTCTGCCAGAAGCTGGCTTACAATGGCTTTGCCATCGTGCCTGCCCGGCACGAGCAGCTGTTCCATGTCTATGAGCAGAACGACTACAATAATTTCCCGTCGTTCGTCACCACCGACCTCTTCCTGCAGCTCTATCACCTCTATTTCGACTGTATGCTGCGCGAACTGGAGGAGCAGCACTTCATGCAGCTGATGACCGGTTTTTCGCAAGACATGCTTCAGGCCATGCGCGCCGTCAGTGCGGGTGCTCCCGCCGGCAGCGACTTTTCGCGTGCTGCCTCTCGTAATGTCGCCTTCTATTTTATTGCCTGGCACCTGTTTACGGGCAACCCCATTGCCAACAAGAACGACGAGGCGCTGGAGACGCGAGAGATTGCACGGGTGATGGCGGCCGAGAATGTTCCCAGCGAGCTGCTGATGGACTATATGGGCGAGATTCCGTTTGCCTACAGTCTGTTCCGTCCCCGTGGCCACTACACCCGCTCTGAGGAGCTGAAACGCTACTTCCGGGGCATGATGTGGCTGCAGAGCGCATCCATGGGCATGGATCATGCCGACGAGGTGAACCAGGCCGTCATCATGGCCTACGTGCTGAACCACGACAAGGCGCTGCAGGCGAAGTATGACAAGCTGAACCGCCTGATGAACTACCTCATGGGTCAGCCCGACAACCTGAGCCTGCCCCAGGTGCAGAAGGAAGTGGCCAAGACGGGTATTGAGAATCTCGGCGAACTGCTTGGCAACCAGCAGGCAATGGCCACCATCAAGACGGCGCTGAAGGAGATTGGCGACAAGCAGACACGTATCCGCCCGAGGTTCGAGAAAACGAGCCACAACAAGATTTGCGTGATGCCCCAGCGCTACCAGCCCGATGCTGAGGTGCTGCAGGAGATGGTGGACTACGACGGCAAGCCCACACAGCGTGACGTGCCTCAGGGACTGGACGTCTTTGCCGCCATGGGCGTGTCGGCCGCCGAGCAGATACTGAAGGAGCAGAAGACGGAGTGGAAAGGCTTTACGCCGGCGCTGACCAAGATGAAACAGCGCATGGAGGAGATTGACTGGACGGAGACCATTGCGACGCGATGGATGGAAGCCCTGCGCACCATCGGTGACGAACCGTCGCCGCAGTGTCCTTACTTCATGCTGACCTCTGAGTGGGGCTTGAAGAATATGAACGCCATGCTGGCCTCGTGGGCTGAGCTGAAGCATGATGCCATCCTCTACGCCAAGCAGCCCATGGGGGCCGAGTGTGGTGGTGGCGGACTGCCCGACCCCGTGGTAAAGGGCTATGTAGAGCCTGACACCGGTTTCTGGAAGAAGGCTATCGAACTGCTTGACAACACGGCAACGCTGCTGAAAGACCAGCAGATGCTCACCGAGAAGATAGCCGGTGCCACGACCCGCATCCGCGAGCAGGCCGAGTTCCTGCTGCGCGTCAGCGAGAAGGAACTGTCGGGCAAGACGCTCACCGACGAGGAGTTTGACCAGATTGGTTTCATGGGTTCCACGTTCGAGAATATCTCCCTGGACCTGATTCGTCAGCCAGACCAGTACCTCATGGGCTGGAGCGACGTGCAGGGCACCGATAAGAAGGTGGCACTGGTGGCCGACGTCTATACGGCCAACGCCGACAATAACCCCGCGAAGTCCATCCTCTTCGAGGCTGTGGGCGATGCCGACGAGATTTATGTGGTGGTGGAGATGGACGGCTACCTCTATCTGACGCGTGGTGCCGTGCTGAGCTACCGCGAGTTCAAGCAGCCGGTCAGCGAGCCGCGACTCACCGACGAGGAGTGGCAGCAACAGCTGGAGCAGCAGCCCCGGAAGGGCGTGCCTGAGTGGATGAAGCCCATCCTCGTGCCGCTGAAGAAAATGCCGGAAGTGAATGAGGAGTACTTCTATAGCTCTGGCTGTTAGCCTGTCATGTCTGTTGCCGTACTACGGCAACAAACTGGACGCGCAGACGATTATCCTGACGGGCGACATCCTGCTGGATCGTGGCGTCCGCGAGGTGATAGAGCACCACGGTGCCGACCACCTGTTCTCCAGGGGTGTTGACAGCGTGCTGCGCTCGGCGCACGTTGTCGTGGGCAACCTGGAGTGTCCGGCGACGACGGTGAAGGCGCCCGTCTTCAAGCGCTTCATCTTCCGTTCGGAGCCAGCGTGGCTGGCAACTCTGAAGAAGCATGGGTTTACGCACCTGAATATGGCCAACAACCATGCAATAGACCAGGGACGCGAGGGACTGATGGACACCCGCCGCAACGTGGAAAAGGCGGGGATGGTGGCCATTGGTGCCGGGCGGACGATGCAGGAGGCCGCAGAGCCAGTACTGCTGAATCCTCCCGCGTCGTCACATGCCCCGAGCCCCCGCAACGTATGGCTCATTGCCTCGCTCCGCCTGGGTTTGGAGAATTACGCCTATCTGCCAGACAAGCCCTGCGTCAGCCAGGAACCCATGGACAGTCTGCTGAAGCGTGTCAGGCGGCTCAGGCAGAGCGACCCGCAGGCCGTCATCATCGTGTCGCTGCACTGGGGCGGCGAGCACACCCTGCAGCCCGTGCCCCGTCAGCGTCTTGAGGCGCATCGGCTGGTTGATGCCGGTGCCGACGTGCTGGTGTGTCACCACACCCACACGCTGCAGACCATTGAGGACTATCGCGGCCACAAGATTTACTACAGCATCGGCAACTTCATCTTCGACCAGTCGAAACCCCTCAACAGCCGTGCCTGTATGGTGCGTCTGCGCGTGGGCCGTCAGACCCTTGACGTTGAAACTCTTCCTATCGCCATCCGGCACTGTACCCCATTTCTAACCAGTAATCCCTGAACAATGAACTACCAAGCACTGATTGACAAGTATTATCCTGAGGACGACGACCTGCGCCGCCTGCTCATCAGACACTCCCGCCAGGTAGCCGACCGCTGCCTCCTGATTTGTGACCGTCACCCGGAACTGCACCTCGACCGTCAGTTCCTGGAAGAGGCAGCCATGCTTCACGACATCGGCGTGCGCTGGTGCCATGCCCCCTCCATCTATTGTCATGGCCGGCAGCCCTACCTGCTGCACGGGCAGATCGGCGGCGAAGTGCTGCGCCGGGAAGGGTGGGAGCGGCATGCCCGTGTGGCAGAACGTCATACCGGCACCGGTCTCCGTCGGGAGGAGTTTGTCAGGCAGAGACTGCCCGTGCCGGCCTTCGACATGGTGCCGGAGCAACTGGAGGAGCAGGTGGTGTGCTATGCCGACAAATTCTACTCGAAATCACGCCCCGACCGCGTGCTGACGGTGCTCGAGACGGCGCAGAGTCTTGAGAAATTCGGCCATGAAGGGGTGGAGAAGTTCTTAGGTTGGGCAAAAATGTTTGAATAAGAGACGTTAAAACTATGGCCCTTTAACTCCCTTTAACTCCTTTAACTCCTTTAACTCCCTAAAAAGTCGTACCTTTGCACCCGTGAAACAGAAAACGGTCATCACTCTGATGTTCGTGGCCTTCATGTTGATGTGGGCATGTACGCCTTTGTCGCTCCGACGGGATAACAGTAAGAGAGCAGCAGAGGCGTTAGGTGTTTTGTCTAAAATAGAGGATGCTCCGTTAGACTCTGTTGCCAAGGTTTTGCCTGACGCTATCAGTGCGGCAGCGCAGGCTGTTCCGCCTGTTAACTCTATAACTCAGACGCTCGACACACTGAAGCAGACGCTCGATACCCTGAAACAGACCTTCGACATACAGCAACAGACGCTCGACTCGCTACCCCAAGTGGTGACGCCCAGGCAGGTAGCCAAGGCCGACACGCTGCTAAGGGAGGCTGCCAATAAGTTGTCGCCAGCCTTGGATTCGCTATTGGAAAATCAGAAAGGTGGAGCCGCTATTAAACTGAAGCGTGACACCACGCAGATGGACTCCCTGGAGCTGGCCATCTATAAATATAATAAGGTAATAGACGATTCGCTGAGGCTCGACAGCCTGAACCGCCAGAAGAAGAACGGCATTGACTCGCCTGTCAAGTACTCTGCCCGCGACTCACTGACCTACGAGGCAGGTTCGGGGCGTGCTCACCTGTATGGTGACTCTCACGTGGAATACCAGAACATGGACCTGAAGAGCGAAAAAATATTCATGGTGCTCGACAGCAGTCTGGTTCACGCCACCGGTATCAGAGATACGACCACCAAGCGCCTCACAGGTACACCCGTATTCAAAATGGGAAGCGACGAGTATGAGAGCGACACTATGGCTTTCAACTTCAAGACCAAGAAAGGCCTTATTACGCAGGTGTACACCAAGCAGGAAGACGGCTTCCTTACCAGTGAACTGTCGAAGCGCGGGGCTAATGGCGAGATGTTCCTGCAGCACGGACGGTACACAACGTGTGACGAGCCGCATCCTGACTTCTACCTGGCTCTCTCACGTGCCAAGGTGCGCCCCGGCAAGGATGTCATCTTCGGACCGGCCTACCTCGTGGTGTGCGACGTGCCGCTGCCTCTGGCCATCCCGTATGGATTCTTCCCCTTCACCAAGAGCTACAGCAGCGGATTTATCATGCCTACATACGGCGACGAGACCGACCGCGGCTTCTATCTGCGTGACGGCGGCTACTACTTTGCTATCAGCGATAAGATGGATCTGAAACTCATTGGTGAAATCTTTACCAAGGGGTCGTGGGGCTTCACGGCTACGTCTAATTACAACCGGCGCTATAAGTACACCGGTTCGTTCCTGGTCACTTACCAGAACTCAGTCTCAGGCGAAAAGAACATGCCTGACTATTCGAAGACAACCAGTTTCAAGGTGATATGGAATCACCGGCAGGACAGTAAGGCCAATCCTTACTCAAGTCTCTCGGCATCGGTGAACTTTGCCACCAGCAGTTTTGAGCCGAACAACCTGTCATCGATGTATAACCCGCAAACGCTGACCCAGTCAACTCGTACGTCGTCGGTCAACTACAACACGGGATTCTCAAGCCTTGGCATGAATATTTCTTCTTCGTTTGAGCTGAACCAGAACATGCGCGACTCTTCAATTGCCATGACACTGCCCCGACTGAATGTCTCGGTCTCTAAGTTCTTTCCTTTCAAGCGAAAGAAGATGGTAGGCAAGGAACGGTGGTATGAGAAGATAAATGTAGCCTATACAGGCGACTTCTCAAACTCCATCAATACAAAGGAAGACAAACTGATGCACTCTGACTTCCGCCGCGACTGGCAGAACAGTATCAAGCACACCATTCCCGTGAATGCCAATTTCATGATGTTCGACGTGGTGAACCTGAATCCCTCGTTCAACCTCAGTGCCCAGAACTCTTTCCTGAAAACGCATAAGGAGTGGGACGTCGCGACGCAAAAAGAGCTGACCGACACCATTACGGGTTTCTACACCATCTACAATTGGAGCCTGAACCTGACGGCATCGACCAAGCTGTATGGCATGTTTGTACCCTCGCGCAAACTCTTCGGCGACAAGATTCAGGCCATACGCCACGTGCTGACACCGTCGGTGACATTCAGCTACGCACCTGACTTCGGATCTTCGCGCTATGGCTATTATTCCACCTACGAGAAGACTGACAAGAACGGCAATGTGTCGGAGGTGGAGTATTCGCCTTACAGAGTAGGCTCTGTTTCTGTGCCTGGGCATGGCAAGACGGGTAGCATCAGATTCTCCATCAAGAACAACGTGGAGATGAAGTATCGTGACAAGAACGACTCTGTCAGGAAAGTCAGTCTGATTGACGAACTTGGCGCTGATATGTCGTATAACATGGCGGCAACCCGCCAGCCTTGGAGCTCGTTGAACACCAACCTGCGCCTGAAGCTGACCAAGAGTTACACCTTTGCCATCAATGCCGTCTTCAAGAGTTATGTCTACGAGGCCGACTCCGTGGGGGCCACACCCCGTGAGAGCGACCACACCACCTACTGGGGACAGGGAAAGATTGGCCGTTTCCAGGGCATGTCGCAGACGCTGAACTACACTCTGGACAATACGAAGGTGGCGAACTTCTTCAAGTGGCTGCGTGGTGAAAAGGTTGACAAGAAGAAGGACGACAAGAAGCGTGACGACGAGGAGGACGAAGATGACTATAGGCTGGAGGCCAACGTCGACAAGGAGATGGAGAAGGCTAAACACGGGGCCAAGAAAGAAAATGCCGGCAAGGCTGAGACCGACGAGGATGGCTACATGACGTTCAGCGTGCCTTGGTCTGTACAGTTCGGCTATGGCATCACCATGAGCGAGGATACCGATGTGAAGAAATTCAACTACAGCACCATGCGTTATCCCTATAAGTTCACGCAGACGCTGAACTTCAGCGGCAACGTGCGTATCTCTGACGGCTGGAACATCACCTTCAGCAGCGGCTACGACTTTGAGAACAAGAAGATATCCATGACGACTGCCAGCCTGAGCCGCGACCTGCACTGCTTTAACATGTCGTGCTCGGTGGTGCTGGCACCTTATACCAGTTATAACTTCTCTTTCCGCTGCAACGCCTCGACGCTGACCGACGCGTTGAAATATGACAAGCGCTCAGGCAACACCAACCAGGTGCAGTGGTATTAAACTTACGTGTTTTGTTTTTCTGCGGTGAGATGGGCTCCTCAGGGGAGAAGCGCATCGAGTGATTCCTGCTCGCCTACCACCCAGATGATGTCGCCCTCTTCGAAGCGGCGCTTCGGCGACACGGCCGACAGATTCTCCTTACCTTCTTCCAGACCCACGACCATGCAGCTGTAGAGGCTGCGGATGCCGCTCTCGGCCAGTGTCTTGCCGACGAAGGGACTGTCGGCACCGATGATGAGTTGGCGCAGTTTCATCTCGCGGCTCTCCACGTCAAGGTCTTCACCCAACAGTTCTGTCTCTATGGCATGGCCGAGTTTGCTCAGCTGGTCGTCGCTGCCGATGACCTGCAGACGGTCGCCAGGGAAGATGATGTAGTCGCCGTCGGGGATGTTCAGACGGTGGCCGCCACGCATGATGCTGCTGACATGGACACCGTACTTGCTGCCTAAGGAGAGCTGCTTCAGCGTCTGTCCCATCCACTGTGAGTCGCTGGGCACGTCGAAGTCGGCAATGTGGATGTCTCGGTCAAGGAGCTTGCCCTCATAGAGCGGCCGTTTCTTGCCGTGTACCTGTGCCTCGATGTCGCGGGAGCGGAGGTTGTTGATGAACAGCCGCTCAAGCGCGATGCTGCGGTGTTTGACGGTGCGCGAGAGGATGATGAGCACCACGGCTATCACGCCCAGCGTAATCATCACTGCACTGCTGAAACGGCTCAGGTAGTTACAGATATAGAAAATGTAGCTCACCGCTATCATGGCACGCACAAGAATGGTGAACAGCAGGGGCAGACGGTTGCGGTTGGACTCGTTCCACAGGGCCTTCCACTCTACGGAGCGGTTCTTCTTCATCACCATGGCACGCAGGAACGGGGCAATGCAGACGACCGTCAGCAAGCCGGTGATGGCGTTGGCGTACCAGTGGAGCTCCCAGCCAGGCAGCAGCCGGCGTGTGAATGGCAGCACGAAGGCGAACATCAGGGCGATGACGGCCGATGAGAGGATGCTGTAGACAACGGTGTTGACGGCCATCTGCGTCAGCAGCCGTTTCCACTTGCTCTGCTCCTTGGTGTCGGGATGACTCGTCGACAGGTGGTTGAGCATGCGGATAAGGCGTGTCGGCAGACGGTGCTCCAGGGCATTATAAGCCGGTGTGGCGAGCCGTATCATGTAAGGTGTGAGAAAAGTGGTTATAACGGATACGGCCACCACGACCGGATAGAGGAAATTGCTGATGACGCCGAGCGACAGGCCCAGCGAGGCGATGATAAACGAGAACTCACCGATCTGGGCCATGGAGAAGCCGCAGCGCATGGCCGACTTCAGACTCTCGCCGCCCAGCATGAAGGCCAGCGAGCCCAGAACGGCCTGGCCGATGAGGATGGTGAGCACCAGGGCGATGATGGGCAAGGCGTACTCGACGAGAATCTGCGTGTCGACGAGCATGCCTACGGAGACGAAGAAGATGGCACCGAAGAGGTTCTTCACCGGCTCCACCAGTTTCTCAATGCGCTCGGCCTCGATGGTCTCGGCAAGGATGCTGCCCATGATGAAAGCGCCGAAGGCCGACGAGAACCCCACCTTGGTGGAGAAGACGGCCATGGCACAGCACAGACCTAAGGAGACGATGAGCAGCACCTCGCTGTTGATGAGCTTGCGCACCGACCGCAGGAACAGGGGAATGGCAAAGATGCCTACCACCAGCCAGAGCACCAGAAAGAAGCCTATCTTCATGATGCTGCCCAGCATCTGACCGCCGTCGGGACTGTTGCCGCTGGCAATGGCCGACAGCATGACCATCATGACGATGGCCAGGATGTCTTCAAGGATGAGCACCGACATGACCAGACCGGCAAACTGCTGCTGACGCAGGCCCAGGTCGTCGAAGGCCTTGTAGATGATGGTGGTGGACGACATGGCCAGCATGCCGCCGAGGAAGATACAGTCCATCTGGCTCCAGCCGAAGCCGTGGCCGACGAGCATGCCCAGCATCGACATGCAGAAGATGATGGTGATGGTCGAGATGATGGGCGACGCTCCCATCTTCAGAATCTTCTTGAACGAGAAGTCCAAGCCCAGGGAGAACAGCAGGAACATGACGCCGATGTCGGCCCAGAGGTGGATGTTCTCCTGGTCGGCGACGGAGGCCGTGTAGGGCATGTGGGGCGATACAAGAAAGCCGGCCATGATGTAGCCCAGCACAAGCGGCTGCTTCAGCTTCTTGAAGATAATGGTCACGATGCCGGCGACAACGAGCATCAGTGCCAGGTCCTGGATCATTGCAGGTAATTCAGCCATTATATTCTCCTACTAACTCACAGATTTTAACGATAACCAGCATAGCTTTCTCCATCGACTGTATGGGTACGAACTCGTATGGACCGTGGAAGTTGACGCCGCCGGCGAAGATGTTAGGGCAGGGCAGGCCGCGGAACGACAGTTGTGCGCCGTCGGTGCCGCCGCGGATGGGCTTCACCTTCGGACTGACACCCACCTCCTGCATGGCGTGCAGCACGAGGTCGATGACGTGCATCTGCGGGTCAATCTTCTCCTTCATGTTATAGTATTGGTCTTTCACCTCAGCGCTGACCGTTCCCTCGCCGTAGCGCCCGTTCATCTCTCTGGCCACTCTCTTAATGAACCGTTTGCGGTCTTCAAAGCGGTCGCGGTCGTGGTCGCGGATGATATACGACAGGCGGGCCTCCTCCACATGAGACTGTATGGACGTCAGGTGATAGAAACCCTGGTAGCCTTCTGTTGTTTCGGGCGTCTCGTCGTCTGGCAGCTGGCGGATAAACTCGGCGGCCAGACGGTTGGCGTTCACCATCTTGTCCTTGGCATAGCCGGGATGGACGCTGATGCCCTTGATGACAATCTTGGCTGAGGCGGCGTTGAAGTTCTCGAACTCCAGCTCGCCCGCGTCGCCGCCGTCCATGGTGTAGGCCCAGTCGCAGCCGAAGCGGTCGACGTCGAAGTGCCGGGCACCCATGCCTATCTCCTCGTCGGGATTGAAGGCGATGCGTATCTTGCCGTGCTTGATCTCCTTGTGCTGCTGCAGGTAGACCATGGCCTGAACAATTTCGGCGATGCCAGCCTTGTCGTCGGCACCAAGGAGTGTGGTGCCGTCGGTGACGATGAGGTCTTCGCCCACGTGCTGCAGCAGTTCGGGGAATTTCTGGGGACTTGACACGATGTCGGGTGACAGCTCGATGTCAGAGCCGTCGTAGCGGCTGACAATCTGCGGCTTGATGCCGGCTCCGGAGCAGTCGGGGCTGGTGTCGTAGTGGGCTATGAAGCCGATGGTGGGAACGTTGTCGCGCATGTTGGCCTTCAGTGTGGCGTAGATATAGCCTTTCTCGTCCATCTCCACGTCATCCAGCCCCTCCGCCTCCAGTTCCTTTTTCAGGTATTCGGCGAACACCAGCTGCTTCTTAGTACTAGGCACGCAGTCACCCTCTTCGGATGACTGCGTGTCAAACTTCGTGTAATTAAGAAATCTTTCTGTTATCTCCATCTTTCTTCGTTTATCCCATCTTGTCAAGAGCCTTCAGGTTCTCGGCAATCATCTCGTCGGTGACCGTGTAGTTCTGAAGGTCGCCCTTGATGAATGCGTCGTAGCTGGGCATATCAATAAGTCCATGACCAGAGAGGTTGAAGAGGATGACCTTCTTCTCACCCGTCTCCTTGCACTTCTTTGCCTCGCGGATGGTGGCGGCAATGGCGTGGCAGCTCTCCGGAGCGGGGATGATGCCCTCGGTGCGGGCGAACAGCATACCTGCCTCGAAGGTCTCCAGCTGAGGAATGTCTACGCCGTGCATCAGACCGTCCTTGATGAGTTGCGAGATAATCATGCCGGCACCGTGGTAGCGCAGACCGCCGGCGTGGATGTTCGACGGCTTGAAGTTGTGGCCCAGCGTGAACATCGGCAGCAGGGGCGTGTAGCCGGCCTCGTCGCCGAAGTCATAGCGGAACTGTCCGCGTGTCAGCTTCGGACAGCTGTCGGGCTCGGCAGCGATGAACTCCGTCGTCTTGCCGTCGAGCAGGTTGTGGCGCATGAAGGGGAAGGCGATGCCGCCGAAGTTAGAGCCGCCGCCGAAGCAGGCTATCACCATGTCGGGATACTCGCCTGCCATCTCCATCTGCTTCTCAGCCTCCAGACCGATGATGGTCTGGTGAAGGCCCACGTGGTTAAGTACCGAGCCGAGCGTGTATTTGCAGTTCGGTGTCGTGGTGGCCAGTTCGACGGCCTCGGAGATGGCTGTGCCTAAAGAGCCGGTATGCAAGGGGTCGCGCGTCAGGATGTCCTTGCCGGCACGGGTTGACATCGAGGGCGAACCTTCTACCACGGCACCGAAGGTACGCATGATGCTTGAGCGGTAGGGCTTCTGCTGCATGGTGATTTTGACCTGATAGACAGCACAGTCAAGACCGTAAATCTTTGCAGCGTAAGAAAGAGCGGCACCCCACTGGCCGGCACCCGTCTCGGTGGTGACGTTCGTCGTGCCCTCCATCTTGGCATAGTAGCACTGAGGTATGGCTGAGTTGATCTTATGCGAACCCAGCGGGTTGGTGGACTCGTTCTTGAAATATATGTGCGCAGGAGTACCGATGGCCTCTTCCAGACCGTAGGCACGTACCAGCGGGGTGGAGCGGTAGAACTTGTACTTCTCAAGGACCTCCTCAGGGATGTCTATCCAGCGGTGCTCGGTGTCCAGCTCCTGGACGCAGCACTCGCGGGGGAAGATGTGGGCCAGGTCATCGACACCCAGCGGCTGCTTCGTGGCAGGGTGGATGGGCGGCATGGGTTTGTTGGGCATGTCGGCCTGGATGTTATACCACTGTGTAGGAATCTCGCTCTCTTGAAGGATGAATTTCTTTTGCTTTGTCATTGCTTTTGTTGTTGGTGAATAATTACCGCCTGCAAAGTTACGGTTTTTTATTGACATATTTCACAGTGTTCCCGTTTTTTTTACCTTTTATGGCCAAAGATCCTCCATGAAGTGGCTTGACGGTTCGTGTTCGCCTTCGCTGTCGATGCCACCGTATCCAATGCCATAGTCTTCGCTACCCACCTCGCTACCGGTGAGCAGCTCGGCTACTTCACAATTGACAACCTCGGTAGTAGGGGCAAAATATGTTTTCTTCATAACAGTCATGTCGCTTTTGTGCTTATTTAATAACAACTTTCTTTCCATTCTGAATATAGATGCCTTTGGCGGGAGACTTCACACTGAGCCCCTGCATGTTATAGCACTTGCCGGTTGTGATGCCATCGCTTGGAATGGCACTGACAGTTGTTGTTCCATCTATAGTCAGCGTAACGCGTGAACCATCAGCCACTTTGTCATCGAATTCAAACCATCCACGGTAGCCCTTCGACTTCATGGTCTGATCTGTGGCATACCAGAACTTGTTCCCGCTCAAGAAGAGACAGCCGCTGGGGATAGTGGTCTCTGCAGCGTAGGTGCCTACGAACTTGGCGTTTGCAGTGGCCTGGTATGTGGGCTGTGCGGTGGTGGTAATGTTCACACCATTAACAATGAACTGAGTGATTCCGCTCTTTACCTTTATGATATAAGGATGGTTGGCCTCAATGGCCTTCACCGTCTGGAAGTTGACTTCCAGTCCTCCGTCGGTTTTGGTGAAGCCTGTTAAGTCGGCAACCTGCACATCGTCACCGAAGAGATTCTTCAGTTTAGCCTCTGATAGGGCAAAAGGCAACACCAGCGTGTTCCATTCATCGGCGTTTAGCGTGCGCTTTACACGGATATTTGCCGAGGTGGCTGTAGCAGGAACAGTGGTAGCTGCCTCGTCAAGAAGGGTACGTGCCTTTTCGTAGTCGATAATAAGGACTACACACTGCTGATAGCCTGCATTCTTGAAGTCAATCTGTGTGAGATAGTTTAAATCGAAACTCACATGGTCTGGGTTGGTAGCATTGTTGATGCCTAATGTAGTCGTAGTCTCAGGTGTGTAGTCCACGCCACCGACGTGTGCCCAGTAGTTGACGCGGTCGGTCTCGGTCTTGTTGGTGTAACTCCAGATGGTCATCTTCGTAGCCTCATAACCCTCAGGCATATAGACGGTGTTCATGGCACCGTTGGAGGTCTTGATGGTGGCGAATTCCGATGTGCCGTTGTTGTTGACTTTGATATTGCTGGCAGCTTGGTATTCTTTCTCTAAATTGCCTGTGAGTACCATGCTGAAGCCGCTGGCCGAGCCGCTGCCCTTGAGCATGTTGTTGGCTGTTGTCCCTGGGTAGGAACCCACGGTCATGTTATCCATGCTTAGCACAGTGGTCTTGGTCTCTACCGTTGGCTCTGGCTCGGGCTCTTCGCCAGGCTCGTCACCCTCACCGATGACCTTTAGCAAACCGCTACTGTAGAGTGCTGACGTATCCCACTTCAATCCGTTTCCGGGAGTCGCAGGGATTATTTCAGCGAAGGTGCCGCTGCTGACACTGCCGGTGAAGGCTTGTATCTGGTCGCCACTGCTGTAGCTCCTGTTGAGCATGGCATCGTTCAGTCGCAGGATGGCACCGCTGCTGAGCTTCAGGCCCGTCAGTTTCAGACCGCTATCGTTAGAGCCTTCGTCGCCAACCATGAGGATGCCGCCACTGCTGATGGTGACCTGACCGGCAATCGATCCCTTGCCTGCCAGCGTGGCATCGGTTGCTACCGTCACCTTGCCTGTGCCACTGTTCGTACCGTTGACGATGAGCGTACCGGCATAGACATTAGTCGTACCCTTGTAGTCGTTCTTGCCTGTCAGACGCCAGATGCCTGTACCAATCTTATTGATGTTCACGGTGCCCTGATGACCACTGCCGCTTGCTGACCAGTTATTGATTTTTCCAGCGAAGGTCTCGTCGGAGTTGCGGCTTCCGATGTTCCATGTTGTAGCAAAACCGTCCGTCTGCTTGCTTGAACCACTAAGCCATGTAGTACTTTCGCCTGCCAAGCCTCCGATGGTGAGTTCGGAATTCGTTTCCCATCCGGCCAAGCGCGTGTTTCCTTTTAGTTCAACGATTGTGTTATCAAGTTTTGGCGTCTTGTTGAGCAAGAGTAGTGCTCCTTCCTTGAGTCCATTGCTGGAAGTACCGGATGTCCCGCAATTGCCAATCAAGCGGCCTCGGAAGTCGCTCCAATCGCCTTGCACATATTCACGGAGGTAAGGAATGTTGAACTGCAACGTTCCCAGTCCACTTACCTTACTATTCCAATAGCAGTTGCGGTTGGGCGAGAATTTCGAGGTAGTTTCTTCCAGAACCTCAATGGGGAACGAATAGGTCTCGTAATTGTTCGACTCTCCGGCTGTTTTAAGATGTCCGCCCGCCATGACGAGTTTTGACGAAGAACCGATGCCGGCCTTTGAGATGTTGGCAGTACTCAGATAGACAGTTCCGCCTTTCAGAACGGTGGCACCAGGGTACTGGAAGAAACGGGTATTGTTGACGGAAAGTGTTCCCTTGCCGTCGATGACAAAGTCGGCTGTAGCATCAGAGCCTTCGACTGCTCCGTTCATCGTCACCGTGTAGTCGTTGGCTATTTCAAAGGTGGTAGTCCGCATGAGTTTCATCGAACGGTCGGTTGTCTCTTTACCGCCAGTATATCGGTAGGTTCCGCCGTCGGCAACCCAGTTCTGGGCGAATGACGAGCTGTTGCCAATAGCCGAAACGACACCGCCGTTTGCCAGTGACCTGAAGATCAGCACACCGTCGTGCAGCACAGTGGCTCCGCTATAGCCGTTCCCATAGTAAGCCGTATAGTCAAGCGTTAGCATTCCTGAACCTGCCTTGTTGACAGAACCGGTGCCCTGAATGACTGAGCCAGTGATAGTCAGGTCTTTGTCGCTGTTGACCACGATGGTTGCGGGCTTGATGATTTGCGATAGGTTCAGCGTGGCATTGCTGGTCGGCGCCAGCAGGATATTGCCGCTGGCTTTGGTGTAATCGAAGTTGCCGCCTGTCCATGTGTAGTCTGGCTCATAGGTATCAATGTCTACGACGTCAACCTCTTGAGGACGTGTCCACATTTCTGTCGTTGCAGTATAACCGGAATAGTTTGTTTCGTCGAAAGCTCGTATGCGTACATTATATTGTGTACCTTGCGTCAAGCCGCTGATCGTGTACGACGTGGCATTGGCTGTCGTGCGTCCCACTTCCGTACCGTCGACTTCGATGGCGAAGCCTTGCTCTGCATAGGTGTAGTCGCGCCATGAGATGGTCAGTGTCGTTGTTGTGGCCTTGTCGAGCGTCAAGGCTACTGGCACGCGGAGGAAGTAGTCGCGGTCATCGACAGTGATTGAGTTGATGTAATTCTCGATGTTGGTGTAGCCGTTCGAGGCTATGGTCATGGCATCGTTGCTGTTGGGGTTGGTGCCGTTGGTTGTCTCCCAAGCATCGGGCATGCCGTCGTTGTCGGTATCTGGTCTCTTTGCAGGAGCATAGACATCCCATGTAGATGGTGCGCCGCAGATGAGTGTCTCTTCGTTTGAGATGAGGGCGCCGCTCTTTCCATACGACATCACCTCGTCAATCATATAGCAGTCGGCGGGGTCACGGTAGGGTAGGGAGGCTCCCACTGTTGGAAGATTGGTATCCAATAGGGTCTTACCTGGATTCAACGTCAGTTCAGGGTAGTCGTATGGAGTTGTCTCTACTGTTGCAGCGCTGTATTTAGTCACAGCAGAGGGGTTGAACACTCCGTCGCGGTTGGAATCCTGCCAGTTATCGTTGACATAGCAGTGGAAGTCCGAATTTCCACCAGTGAAGGCGTCGCCACCTACAGCAGGACCATTGATAAAGAGGTTTGACTGGATATTGACGTAGCTGGTACCCTCAGAGTCACCTCCCATGATGTAGGCTCCGTTCTTCCAGTTGTATACAATATTGTTGGCATATTGGTTGATGCCCTTGATCTTGTTGTTACGGGTGGAGTTGTCACAGTAGAGGTTGCCTATCAGCGAAATGTAGTTGGCCTGCATCAGACCACCGGCAGAGTGAGTGAGTAGACCCTGTCCGATGATACTGTTCTGTAGGGTGATGTTCTCTGGTGTAGTGCCCTTGCCGTCGGGATTAATGGAGAACGTTTCGTCTTGTCCCCACGAGAACGAACAGTGGTCGAAAATCATGTTCGCACCATTGGCAAGTCCTGCGGCATCCTTGCCGCTGCTGCCGTTGTGCCCCATGCGGAAGCGCATATAGCGGACGATGATATTGGATGCACCTGTGAACGACACGCCGTCGCCGTAGACTGTGATGCCCTCACCGGGAGCCGTCTGTCCGGCTACGGTGATATTACTCTTGAAAACAATGCGGGAATTAATACGGATAACGCCCGCCACGTCGAACACCACGATGCGGTCAGACTGGCTGACGGCATCGCGGAGGGAGCCGCTGCCGGAGTCGTTCAGGTTGGTGACGTGGTAGACGGAGCCCGTGCGTCCGCCAGTGGCGAAGCGTCCCCAGCCCTGGGCGCCGGGGAAAGCCAGCAGACCGTCAGCATAAACATTGGTACTGGCAATAGTTAGGATGAAAGTTACTAAGAACTTTAGGCTTTTTCTCATGAGCATATTCGTTAGATTTAGTAGTTTCTTGGAATTCCGCTTGCAAAGGTACTGTTTTTTTTGTAATTTTGCGCCCACTATGGCAATATTCTATTCCGTTCTAGCATATTTTATAGTACTTTTTTTCGTTAGCAGGCTTACCGGCCGTCGGGCTACGAACGAGTCGTTCTACCGTGCCGACCGCCGGTCGCCGTGGTATATGGTGGCCTTCGGCATGGTCGGGGCCAGCATCTCGGGAGTGACGTTTGTCTCAGTGCCCGGCATGGTGCTGACGTCGCAGATGACCTATCTGCAGGTGTGCCTGGGGTTCATCATCGGCTATGTGGCGGTGGCCTTCGTGCTGCTGCCCCTCTATTACAGGCTGAACCTTACCAGCATCTATGCCTACCTGGGCCAGCGGTTAGGCGTGCGGGCCTACAGAACCGGCGCGTGGTTCTTCCTGCTGTCGAAGATGACGGGGGCGGCGGCGAAGTTCTTCGTAGTCTGCCTTATCCTGCAGCGGTTTGTCTTCGATGCCGTGGGCGTGCCCTTTGCCGTCAACGCCATGCTGCTGGTGCTGCTCATCTGGCTCTATACCCGCCGTGGGGGCATCAAGACGCTGGTGGTGACCGACTCGCTGCAGACACTCTGCCTGCTCACCGCCCTGCTCCTTATTATATATAAGGTGGTAACAGGACTGGGCATGACCGTCGGCGAGGCGGCTAAAGCCGTTGCCGACAGTCCGCTGAGCCGTATATTCGTCATGGACGACTGGGCCTCACCGCGCAATTTCTGGAAACAGCTGCTCAGCGGTGCCTTCATTGTGATTGTCATGACGGGGCTGGACCAGGACATGATGCAGAAGAACCTGACGTGCAAGAGCCTGCGTGAGGCACAGAAGGATATGTGCAGCTATGGTGTGGCCTTCGTGCCGGTCAACCTGCTCTTCCTCGCCCTTGGCGTGCTGCTGACGATGACGGGCATCAGTGCCAGTGGCGACCAGCTGCTGCCGGCATACGTCAGCACTTTCCTTGCTGACGGCGACACTGTTGCCGTCATTCCCATCCTGTTCACCCTCGGCATCGTGGCCGCCTCTTTTTCAACGGCCGACTCAGCGCTGACGTCGATGACAACCTGCTTTTGCATAGACGTGCTCAGACGGCCTGACGATGAGAAGCTGCGCAAAAAGACGCATGTCGCCATGTGCCTGCTGTTTGTACTGTTTATCCTGCTGTTTCGCACCTTCAACAACACGTCGCTCATCGATGCCATCTACATTCTGGTGAGCTACACCTATGGGCCGCTGCTCGGTCTCTTTGCCTTCGGCCTGTTCACCCGGCGCCAGCCCGCAGACCGGCTGGTGCCCTACGTCTGTGTGGCATCGCCGCTGCTGTGTCTGGCTGTTGATCAGATGGCTAAGGCGTTGTGGGACTATCGCTTCGGCTATGAGTTGCTCATGCTGAACGGCCTGCTGACGTTTACTGGTCTTTGGCTAAGTTCTCGGCATACTCGCTCGGCTGAATGCCAAACTCCTTCTTGAAGCAGGTGGAGAAATACTTGGGGTCCTTGAAGCCAACCTTGTAGGCAAGGTCGCTGATGCGGATGTCGGGTGTGCGCTGAATCATGCGCATGGCCTCCTTCATGCGCTGGTCGCGGATGAAGCTGCTGACGTTCATGCCCGTCAGGGCGCGCAGTTTGTTGTAGAGCGTCGAGGCACTGGCTCCCATGTCAGCGGCAAACGTGTCGCGGTCGTAGTCGCTGTCGTCCAGATGCTGGTGGACGCAGTCGTAGGCTCGCCTCAGGAACAGCTCGTCGTCGGTGGGCTCTGTCTCGGGAGCCTCAGGCTGAGGCTCTCCCAACTGGTTGATGAACTCCTCTTGTACGCGCTTGCGATTCTCGATGATGTTGTTGATGCGCAACTCCAGGTCGCCCAGCTTAAAGGGCTTGGTGATGTAACTGTCGGCACCTATCTGGAGCGCCTCGTTGCGGTCTTCCTCCTGTGTCTTGGCGGTAAGCAGGATGATGGGCAGGTGCTGCAGGTTGGGGTCGCCCTTAATCTGGCGTGTCAGTTCCATACCGTCCATGACAGGCATCATCACGTCAGAGACAATCAGGTCGACGGGCTCTTTCTGCACAATGTCGAGTGCCTCCTTGCCGTTGCCGGCCGTCATCACATGGTATTTAGCACTCAGCAACTGGTTGAGCAGCATGAGCAGTTCGATGTTGTCTTCGACGATGAGCAGGCGGTAGGCATCGGCGTCGGCATCGGCGGTGGCGGGTGTGGGTAGTTCTACGGTGGGCTGCTGACGCATGCGCTTGGCGATGTCGAGAATGGCACTACGGGCAACATTGATGTCTATGCGGTGGTTCTCGTCTATCTGTGTGGCGTTAAACGACTCCTTGGTAATGGGAATGCTGACGGTGAAGGTGGTTCCGCGGCCTTCCTCGCTGTCGAAGTCGATGCTGCCGCCATGCAGGAACACCAGTTCGCGCGTCAGAGCCAGACCGAGGCCTGTACCAATGGTGTGCTGCTGGCGGTAGGCACCGTCATGGAACCGGCGGAACAGTTTTTTCTTCTGCTCTTGGGCTATGCCAATGCCGTTGTCGCTTACCTTAATAATAATATGGTCGAACTTCTTGTTGGTGTGTACCTGCAACATCACCTTGCCGTCGGAGCCTGACGTATATTTGGCAGCATTCGACAGCAGGTTGTAGATAATCTTGTCAAGCTTGTCGGTGTCAATCCAGCCCATCATGCTTTCCGGCTGGCACTGGATGGTGAAGTCGATGCCTTTCTGAACCATCAGGGGCTCAATGCATAGGGCCGTCTGCTCGATATATTGCATCACGTCGCCGTATGCTACCAGCAGCTTCAGTTCGCCCGACTGCGACTTGTTGGTCTCCAGAATCTGCTGCAGAAGTCGCACCATGCGGTCTATGTTCAGTTGCATGAGATCATAGTCCTGCTCATGAGCCGGCTCCTTGCTGCGCAGACGCTCTACCGAGGCTGAGATGACGGTGAGCGGCGTCAGCAGCTCATGGGTAATGTTGGTGTAGACGGCATTCATCTGCAAGCGGTTTCTCATGCGTACGCTGCGCTGAAAAAGTTCTCTTCCGGCAAAGAAAAGACTAACGGCGACAGCAATAATGAGGATGATAAGGACAGTTTGCAGATTCATAATGGATGGTTTTGACGCTGCGAAATTACACTTTTTCTTTTAAAAAGTATTATTTTTGGGAAAGAAAATTTGTAAAAATGCCCAAAATAAGTAGAAAAAGCGTGATTTTAGGTTTAAAATCCGTGAAATCGCGCATTTTAAACCTCAAATAATCGTTATTGAACCTATGTTTGAGAAAGTTGGCGTATCTTTGCACCAGAAAAAGATTTTTAATGGTTAAGGTTTATGGTTGATTAATTTAGTTTTTAAAGTATTGAAAAGCCTCGCTGTGAAGCGAGGCTTTTTCGTGTTTGGGGGTTAGCGGGTGTCTGACGGCTATGCCAGCAGGAAGCGTTCGGCCTCAATGGCGGCTTGGCAGCCGCTGCCGGCAGCGCTGATGGCCTGGCGGTAGACGGGGTCGGCACAGTCGCCGGCAACGAACACGCCGGGAATCTTTGTGCGTGGCGTGCCGTCAATCTTCTTCAGGTAGCCCACCTCGTCGGTCTCCAGCCATTTCTTGAAGATGTCGGTATTAGGCTTATGGCCAATGGCCAGGAAAAAGCCGTCTATCTGAATGTCAACCAGTTCTTCGTCGGCCTCGCCCTTACGCTTTACCAGATGGGCACCTTCCACGCCGTTCTCGCCAAAGAGACCCAGCGTGTTGTGCTCAAACAGTATCTCGATGTTCTCGGCTTCCATGACGCGCTGCTGCATTACCTTGGAGGCGCGCAGGAAGGGTTTTCTGACGATGAGATAGACCTTCTTGGCCAGACCGGCCAGGTAGAGGGCATCCTCGCAGGCCGTGTCGCCGCCGCCAACAACGGCCACTGTCTTCTTGCGGTAGAAGAAGCCGTCGCAGGTAGCGCAGGCCGACACTCCTTGTCCGTTGTATTTGCGCTCATCGTCTAAGCCAAGGTACTTGGCAGAGGCTCCGGTAGCAATGATGACCGTGTCGGCGGCTATCTGAGTGCCGTCGTCAGCGGTGCAGACATAGGGAGCCTTGGAGAAGTCCACCTCGACGATTTCGCCCATGCGTATGTCGGTGCCGAAGCGCTGGGCCTGCTCCATCAGGTCCATCATCATCTGGTTGCCGTCAACGCCCTGGGGGTAGCCGGGGAAATTCTCCACCTCAGTGGTCTGGGTCAGCTGGCCGCCAGGCTGCATGCCGCTGTATTCTATGGGGTGCAGGTTGGCGCGTGAAGCATAGATGGCAGCGGTGTACCCTGCGGGGCCGCTGCCAATAATCAAGCATTTCGTCTGTTCCATATTTCTATATGAGAATACAATATGAGGTTGTAGTTCTACTTCAGCAGTTCCTCTATTTGCTTGGCGATGTTCTCAATCTTCTCTGTCGGCTCAAAACGTGCAACGACCTGGCCTTTCTTGTTGACGAGGAACTTGGTGAAGTTCCATTTGATGTCAGCCTTCTCTTTGTAGTCGGGATCGGCCTTCGACAGCATGTCGTCAAGGATGGAGGCAATGGGATGATCCATATCCCAGCCGGCAAAGCCTTTCTGCTCCTGCAGGAACTTGTACAGCGGGTCGGCATCCTCGCCGTTCACCTTGATCTTCTTGAAACGGGGGAACTCCGTGCCGAAGTTCAGTTTGCAGAACTCGTGAATGCTCTCGTCGGTGCCGGGAGCCTGTTGTCCAAACTGGTTGCAGGGGAAATCAAGGATTTCAAACCCCTGACTGTGATACTTCTTGTAGAGTGCTTCCAGCTCGTCGTATTGCGGGGTAAAACCGCACTTGGTAGCCGTGTTGACTATCAGCAGTACTTCGTTAGCATACTCTTTCAGTGAGACGTCCTTGCCTTTCCTGTCCTTGACAGTGAATTCATAAATTGTTTTCATTTCTTGTTTGTGATTGGTATTAAACATAAAACTGCCACAAATTTATGAATTTTCGGCGTTACTGCCAAAGCTTTTACGGAAAATTAATGATTTTCTGTCATATAAAAGAAGTGCGCCCAGGTATATGCAACTACCTTGACGCACTTCTTGTGGTTTGTTCTGTCTGTGAAATATATCTTATTTCTTGGCAGCCCTACCGTAGCGGCTCATGAACTTGTCGACGCGACCGGCGGTGTCGACGAGCTTGCTCTTACCAGTATAGAACGGGTGAGAGGTGCTTGAGATTTCAACTTTTACCACAGGGTAAGTTTCGCCTTCGAATTCCACGGTGTCATTGGTCTTTGCGGTAGACTTCGTAAGGAACATATCGCCGTTGGACATGTCACGGAACACGACGGGGCGATAGTTTTCGGGATGAATTCCTTTTTTCATTTTTTTTGTTTGTTATTTATTGATGATAATTTCGGGCTGCAAAGGTACGAATTTTTTCCCGTTCCACCAAATTTTTCGTGCTGTTTTTTAGAAATTCCACAGCCACTTGATGTTTTCTGTCGTGGTTGTTTCCACATCGTTCTCGATGTCGTCGGGCAGATTGCAGAAAAAGTCGATGCCTGTGCGCCGCTCCAGTTCGCGGATGTTGATGACGTAGTCTACGAGCGGGTCGTTGGAGTGGTCCTCGTTCAGGTGTTCCACCCAGAAGGCCAGGGCCTTATAGCCCGTATTCGACTTGCGCAGCAGTGCCATGAAGAAGTACTTGGGTACGATGAGCCCGTTGCTCAGCGTTTCGCGAATGGGGTCGTCGGTAACGCCGGGCACGGCATCGATGGTGCCGCCCTTGCAGACGTAGAGCGTGTCTTCGGCCTTTGAGCCGGTGCTCATCCATGAGCGTAGCTTCTCCTCCATCTTCTCCCAGATGCCGGCGTTGAAGATGTGGCGCTGTGGCTGCATATTTGTCAGATAGAAGGTCTGCACGTTAGCATCGATGGAGTAAAGCCGGTCGGCCGACGGACAGATATGGCCGTGGTCATAGCCGCTGCCCCGGAAGGGGTCGTAGTCGAAATAGTACTGGGCGGGCAGGTCGGGGTCCAGCGGGTACTGGTTTGTGTCGGAATAGTAGCGGCTGGTGTTCTGCTTGCGGTTGGAGGCATACATCTGGTAGCACGACCAGCGTTGCGACCGTTTCGTGCAGTCCCATTCCACGCTGTAGTTGATGCCAAACTGGTCGCTGTTCGAGTGGATGATGACGCGGCTGTTGCCCCCCTTCACCTTCGGGAACTCCAGGCGTTGCAGTGCCGGTTCCTGTGAGATGTCGTTACGGTTCACATTCCGCTCGGCAGGTATGCCTCTGTCGTGGTCGTCGTCGTCGCTACAGGCCGTTAGGAGCAGGCATCCTGTCAGCAGCAGGGTTAGGATTCTGAATGTTGTCTTCATGTTGGAAGTTTGCATTGTTATTGATTTGCAAAAATACGAACTTTTCATGAGACAAACAAACAAATGCCGGATTTTAACTTTTCATTCGCGCGCGTACGCGTTTATAATAGATGGTATAAGCGAAAAACATCCCACCCATCCCGCCCATGTCGCTCCTAACTTGAGGAGTGGGGTGGGTGACATGGGCGGCGTCTTTTTCTTTTTGCCTTTCCATCGCGCGTGTGCGCGAGAGAATACGGATAAGCGCCTCGTGAAAATTTCACGGCGTGAGAGAAAAACGTCACGGCCTCTGGTGAATCTCGCGCGCCCGCGCGTATAAGGATAGCGAAACGGAAGTGCGGGATTATTTTGGCTTATAACAACCATATATGCTCAGGTGGCAATTTTTTCAGCTTCCGTAAGCGGGAAATGAAATTTTATTTGTAATTTTGTACACATGAAAGAAGAAAAACAGGAAAACCCTTTCAAGCGTCCGACGCAACCGTCGATGAAGCGCCGCAGCAATGAGCATGACTATACCAGCCAGTGTTTCTACATGGTGACGATGGCGGTGGAGGGGCGGCGGCCGTTGCTGGGAAGCGTGATTGGGCAGTGCGAGGCTCCCGCCGACAGTGTCGAGGCGCCCCGTCTGCAGCCGACGCCGCTGGGAGAGGCCGTGCGCGAGGCGTGGTGTGCTATCAGTAGTTTTTATCCTCAGGTGGCGGTAGTGGCGCTGCAGCTCATGCCCGACCATCTGCATGGTATCCTCTATTTCCGCGAGGCGACGGAGGGGCTGCAGCTGGGGGATGTTATCCGCGGGTTCAAGGCGGGGTGTAATAGGGCTTACCGGGCGTGGGAGGCTTCCGTTGCGACAATGTCGCAACGCACGAGGGAAGGCAGGTTACTAAGTGGCGGCGGCTTGGCTTCGGGTGGCGGCGGTGGCTTGGCTTCGGGTGGCTTGGCTTCGGGCGGTGGTGGCTTGGCTTCGGGCGGTGGTGGCTTGGCTTCGGGCGGCGGTGTCCTGCCTTCCCCGTGCGCTGCGACAGTGTCGCAGCGCAAGCGGGGCCTCCTCTGGGAGAAGGGCTACAACGACCGCATCCTCCATAACTACCACACCTTAGCCCGGTGGAAGGCTTACCTGCAGGACAACCCCCGCCGCCTGCTTGTCAAGCGCGAGCATCCTGACTTTTTCCGCGTGCAGCGTAACGTGCAGTATGCCGGTATGACCTTCTCGGCCATCGGCAACCGCTTTCTTCTGGACCATCCGCAGAAGGTGCAGGTGCAGTGCTCGCGGCGTATCACCGACGAGGCGCTGGCGGTGCTGACGTCGCAGATGCTGGCGATGGGTGCCGCAGGGGCGGTCTTTGTGTCGCCCTGCATCTCGAAGGGCGAAAAGACCATCATGCGCGCTGTCTTCGATGCTGGCTACCCCGTCGTCTTCCTTCAGGAGAACGGCATCACCGACCTGGCGAAGCCCGGTGGTCGCCGGTTCGACGCCTGCGCCCGTGGGCAGATGCTGATTCTTGCTCCGTGGGAGCACCATAACGAGCGCCTCGCCATCACCCGCGACAAGTGTATGATGCTCAACGAAATGGCCCGCCGCATCTGCGAGTAGCAGTAGCGGCGGGCCGTGGAAGTTGGTAACCGAAATGGTTATTCGGCGTAGGTGATTTTTAAGGTCATCATTCGCAGCTGGCTGGGAGCGCCTGTCGTTGTAGACGCATTGGCTACGTTAGCCGTGGAGGCATTGGGACCGGCGAACTTCAGTTTGAGGCCGTCAATGGTCATCTTGGTGTTATTGACGGTGATGTCGCCACTGGCATTGTACACCGTTCCGCTGTACTCGTTGCACTCAATCTCGATAGCGGCAATCTTCTTGCTGCCGGCGTTGATAGTCATGGTGTTCTTGGGGTACATACGGAGAGCAGTTCCCGTGTTGTAGTATGCCGGTGAGTTCGTATTGTCGCCACCATCGAATGTCAGGGTGGTGCCGTCGCTGAGTGTCAGCGTCGAAACCTTTTGCTGATTAGACAATCCAAGACTTGAGAAGTCAACGGAAATGGAGTTGCCGCTCACTTCACCGCCACCGCCGCTTGGTTCGGTGCCACCACCGCCCGTGTTGCTGGTCTTGACAAGGTAGTTGCCTTCTGCCACTTCCGGAACGATGGCACCTGTGCTGCTGTTCTTGTATTTCATCAGCTGGCCGAAGACGATGACCTCGTCGTCCACCTTCAGCTGGTCTGCCGATGTGAAGTCGGTGTTGTTGAGGTTCTTGCCACGGAAAATCTGAAGCTCATTGTTACCGTCGTCGGTTATGAAGTAGTCGATGTTCTTGTACTGGGCAATCTTGTCGGCAGCAGTCTTGATGCTTTTCACCTTACCCTTGATGTAATACCACTCTGTAGAGGTAGCACCGTCTGACAGGGCATTGATGGCTGTCAGAGCTGTGGCCACGCTGACGGGATTGTCAATAGAGCCTACGACCGTAGGAGCCGGTGTGTCGCCGCCGCCGTTGTTCTCGATAGAGATAATCTGGCTGCTCTGGTTAATCTCTGGCGTTACGTTACTGTCCTTGACATACTTCTTCAGTTTACCCTTGACCACGACGATGGCCCCCTTGTTCAGGTCGGTCTTCGCGGCGAAGTCAGCACCGTTGAGGCCCTTGCCGCTGTACACCTGCAGCTTGCCGTTCTCCGTGCCGTCGTCAGAGATGTAGTAGGTGATGCTCTTGTACTGAGAGTTGTAGTTATCTACCGATACGATGATACCCTTAACGTATGCTTCGGTAGACGATTCCTTGCCGTCGGCATAGCCGTTGATGGTTTCCAGGGCTTTAGCAACAGTAATCGGAGCATCTGCTGTTCCTAAGTCTTCAGTTGGGGTGGGCTCGGGATCTGGGGTAGCCTCGGCTATGCCTTCCTCCATCTTGAAGCTCTGCAGCTCCCAGGTAGTCGATGCGTTGTCGGGAGCCTTGAACCAGAAGCCGATGTAGACCTTCTCCTTGCCGACGAACTCTGCAGGCAGCTGTATTTCGCCTGACGAGTAGAGTGTCCAGTCGCTGTAGGGCGAAGCCACTGGCGTGAAGCTCAGTTCCTTCCAGGTAGCTGTGCTGCCGTTGAAGTCGGTAGCAGCATAGACCTTATGGTTAGCCTCCCATCCGCTCACGTTGTTGGTGTACTTGATAGTATGGTTAAACGACAGCTTGACGTTCTCGTAGCCCACGGTGCTGATGGCCGGTGACACGAGCCAGCCCTCGACAGCCTTGTTCGACTTCGTGCTGGCACCGTCCCACGTCTGATAGCCAGTAGCCTGAGCATAGCTGCTGCCCTTGCTCCAAGGCTGTGCGCCAGCTGTTATTTCAACGAGCGACCAGCCAGTGTTCAGATTGGCCGATGCATAAGGTAGTGAACCAGACCCGCTTCCACCACCACCGGTAGGGGTGTCGTAGGGTGCGGGTACGTCTTCACAAGCGGTGAATGTCATGGCTGCGATGGCCAAGGCCATGACGCTGTACAGTATTTTCTTCATAGTTTTATTTTTAAAATTTTCAATTTTCCATTCTCAATTATCAATTCACAATCTCAATGTCGCTCTCCTTGCGGATAAGAATCTGCCAGGTGTCGTTGTAGCGGGTGGCAATGCCGGTGATGTTCACCACGCGGGGCTTCTTGTTCACCTCGTCGTAAGGCAGCTTGTTGGCAGCAAACTTAGCGTAGGTACTGGTGCGGACGACCAGCTTCGACGACGAGATGCCTGTCAGCGCGCGGTTGACGCAGCCACCCACGACGGGGGCGCTGTTGTCGCCGGGGGCGTAGGTGTTAGTGCCGTTGGCATCAGCAAAGGTGACGTTCTTCAGTGTCACCAGCTTAGCACAGTGCTCGTCCTTGTTCATGTTGATGTCGAAGTCGATGGGCTGTACGGGCTGAAGTGCGCTACCTGTGAACTTAAAGTGCTTCTGGAACACGTCCTTCTGCATACGTCCGATACTGCTGCCGTTGTAGGGAGCGCCAATCTCTGGCTGTTTGCGGTAACCGCCAATATACAGGCCTTTCAGGTCGATGATAATCTCCTGGCCTTCGGCCATATAGCCACTGATGCCGCTCTCGTTGACAGCAATGATGATGGCACCCGTCTCGTCCTGCACCATAAACTGCTTGTAGATGTTGCCGCGAAGGTCGTTGCCGGTGACGCGTGCCTTGATCTTCACGTCTCTGTCAACCAGTGCGTTCTCGTCTGTACTGGCAAATACGTTGGGGTACATCTCCTTGAGCTGGGCAATGGTGACAATGTTGTCGTTCGTGATGCTGTTGTTGCCGTACAACTCAGAAGCATTGGGTGTGAAAATATCCCACTCCGTTTTCTCGCACGCTGTTGTCAGCATACAGGTGACGGCTATGGCTAAATATTTGATTGCTTTCATACTGTGGTCCTCCTCTCTTTAGAAATAGTAGTTTATCATCAGCATACCGTTGATGCCATTAGCGTAGAACTTACGCGGGCTCTGCTGGAATCGGTAAGCGTTGTTAGTACGTTCTTCTTCCTGTTTGGTGTCGAGTCGGTTCTGCTCCATACCGCCGGTACAGATCTTGATGTTGTTCAGCAGGTTGGTCACCATCAGGTTGAAGCCGATGCGGCGGCCATGGCCTAAGCGGAATTGACGTCCGATGCTGGCATCAAGCATGAAGCCGCCGTCACCCTTGCTCTGGGCAGGATTGTCGTACGTCTTCTCGCCACCGACAATGGTCTTGGGTACCTCGGTCTCGCGGCGCGAGATGGGTGCGAAGTACATATAGATGTTGTCGTAGTAGTTGCCGATGATGTCGATGTACCAGAAGTTGTAGCGCATGTTCAGGTCGATGCTTCCTGCCGTCAGCGGTGTGCTGCCTTCACGCATGCCGTCGATGATACAGAGCTCGTCGACGTATGTTCCCGAGTTCGACAGCTGCATTCTCATGTTGGCGTTGCTGGTGTACTTGGCTTCGCTCACCGTTCCCAGTGCCTTGACGTTCAGCCATTCGGTCACCTTGACGTTCATGCCGAGTTCCACGCCGTAGAACTTCTTCTCGATGCCGGTCAGTGAGACGTAGGCAAACGAGCTCTCGATGTCAGAGTAGAAAAGGCTCTGCTCGGTGACATCCTTCATCTGAGCGTAGTATCCGTTGATGTTCAGGCTCAGCAGGGCGTTCTTCCACTGGTAGCCGAGTTCGGCCGACATAATCTTCTCCTGCTTCAGGTCCTTCACGAAGTCGTTGTTCAGCTGCGCTGCTGCGAAGGCGGTGCGTGCGGCGGGAGCTTTCCACTCGTAGCCCACGCCGAGTGCCACGGCGTGGCCGTGGGGCAGTGTGACGCTCAGTCCGCCCTTCAATCCTCCGTCGAGGAACTTCGCCGTGCCGCTCTTGCCGTACGAGTTTTCAGGAGCCATGCCGTTGCGCATCTTACCGTCGCGCTGCATGGTGGTGCCTGCCAGTCGTCCCGACACGAAGTAGTGCGTGTAACGCAGGTCCTCAGCATAGCTGGCCCAAGCCTGGGCTTTGTTCACGAGCAGGTTGTAGTCGTAACCGAACTTGTCGCCTACCTTCACCTCTTTAGGCTCCGCGCCATCGTTCATGTCGTAGAACACCTTCGATGACAGTGAACCGTAGTCCTTCACAGCGTAAGTGTTGATGTTATGGAACTTGGCGTTGCCCAGCAGGTCGTCCATCGTCTGGTAGTGCATACCCACGTTGCGTGCCAGCTGCAGTCCACCGCTGATAGACGAGTTCTTGGTCAGCTGCCTGTCAAGCTTCGATGCCAGCGAGAAGGTCAGCTGGTCGTCGTGGGCACGCTGTACGTAGTACATAGCGTCCTGTCCCTCGGCTGCCATCAGGCTGTTGGCGTAGTACATACGCCCCCAGTTCACCTGGCGGTTGTCCTCCGAAGCACTTAGGTAGTCGTAGGCTGCTTGCCAGTTTTCCACGTCAGCATCGTCGCGGAAGAGTGAGGATTCCGGATTCCATACGTTGTAGTTGAAGCTCGGCATCAGCGAGTAATAGTCAGGATCAGGGTTGGTGCCGCCGTTGTAGGCCAGTCGGCTGTTGCTGTACATCGAGTACTTGCCGAGCAGCGAGGTGACGAGCTTCGTCTTGTCGTCAATCTTCCAGTCCCACGTGAACAGGGCTGCCGGCTGGAAGTCCTTGACTATACGTGAGTTACGCTTCTTGCCGTCCTGGTAGCCCCAGTTGGGGTTGTAATAGTGCGTGCCGGCAATCCAGTACATCTCGTCCGTTGCGCCACGCTGTGCACCGCGCTCTGTGGGGTTGCCCCAGGTGACGAGGCTCAGCGAGTGCTGCTCGTTCAGGATTTTCTCGGCCCCGAGGAAGTAGCTCAGTGAGTTGTACGACGTACCTTCAACAAAGCCGATGCCGTTGCCCCAGCGATAGGTCAGCGAGCCGGTCAGCGCCCATCCGTTCTCCATGACTCCCGTGTTATAGGTGTACATGGCGCGCAGGTTATAACTGCGGTTGGCCAGGGCGATGGAAGCACGCTGGCCGGTGGCAAACGACGACGGGCGGAAGTTGTAGTTGCCTGAACCGCCCAAAGCGCTCATCGAGTAGTTGTTGTCCTCGAACGGCAACGATGACTCGCGGGCTCTTGTCTGGTTGTTCAGACCACCAATGAAGGAGTAGCCGAACTGTCCGCGCTCGATGTCGTTCACAGGATTGCCGTTGATGTACATGTCGGTGTACTTAGAGTTGTAGGCACGGTATTTGAACCGTGCCGGCGAGAAACGGTAGCCCACCTCGCTGGCATACACGTTACGGTTGGACGAAATGACGGTGATGTTCTGTGTCGAACTCTCGTCATCCTCCAGCTGCGCTTCGGTGAAGGTGAATGCCTGCTCGTCTTCCAGTCCGCTGGCAATGGAGTCTACGGGCTCCTGTGCCATGGCTGTCGTCGAACAGCATAAAGCCATCACAAATAATTCCAGTGTTTTTCTCATAGATACTGTTTTTATGGTTAGTATTCATATTATTATTTTGCAAAGATAAGAAAAAAGAGCGAGACTGCAAATTTTTTTTAAGAAAACTGCAAATTATTTGAAAATAATATGTATCTTTGCCACGTTAATACTGGCTGGCTTATGAAGAAACACATTTTTTTGATGGCGCTGGCCCTTCTGATGGGGGTGAGTGCCGCCCATGCACAGAAGAAGTTTTCGGTGTATGGCGTAGGTTTTTACAACTTGGAGAACCTCTTTGATACTTGTCACGATGCAGGCAAGAGTGACTATGAGTATCTGCCCGACGGCACCAACCGCTGGACGGGGTTGAAGTACACGAATAAGTTGCGTAACATGTCGAAGGTGCTCGCAGAGATGGGGACCGACAAGCTGCCCGGTGTGGGCTGTGCCGCCATTGGCGTGTCGGAGGTGGAGAATGCCAAGTGTCTGGAAGACCTCTGCAACCAGGCACCGCTGAAAGCCAGGAACTTTCAGTTTGTCCATGTGGAAGGTCCCGACCATCGCGGCGTTGACTGTGGCCTGGTTTACAACCCCAAGCTCTTCCAAGTGCGCGATGTGAAGCTTGTACCTTATATATATATATTACCGGAAGACTCCGCACGGGCTACCCGCGGTTTCCTGACCGTCAGCGGCACGATGGCCGGCGAGCATGTCACCATCGTCGTCAATCACCTGCCGTCGCGCGGCGCCCTGTCGTTCTATCGCGAGGAGGGTGGACGCCAGCTGCGGCTGCTGAAGGACTCGCTCATCAAGGAAGACCCCAACGTGAAACTGCTTATCATGGGCGACATGAACGATGACCCGCAGGACAAGTCGATGGCTGAGGCCTTGGGGGCCAAGCGTAAGATGAAGGACGTGGAGGCTCCCGACGGCCTGTGGAACCCGTGGTGGGACATCCTGGCCTCCGGCACGGGAACCCTGCAGTATCAGGGAGCATGGAACCTGTTCGACCAGATTATCGTCTCCCACTCGCTGCTTGACCAGCAGGGCACCAAGGACTATTCCACACTGAAGTTGTGGAACTACCATATCTTCCGCCGCGACTACCTGTTCCAGAAGGAGGGCAAGTTCAAGGGCAACACCCTGCGCACACATGCCGGCGGTGCCTGGCTCAATGGCTACAGCGACCACCTGCCCACGGTTGTCTATCTGATTAAGGAGCAGAAGTGACCGTCGAGACGCATCCTTTCGAGCCGTTCCTGCCTGCTGGTGCCCGTCTGCTGATGCTTGGCACCTTCCCACCGTCCGAGAAACGGTGGGCCATGAAGTTCTACTATCCTAACTTCACCAACGACATGTGGCGCATCTTCGGCATCTGCTTCTTCGGCGACAAGATGCACTTTGTGCGCCAGGCCGCGAAGACCTACGACCTGGAGGCTATTATACCTTTCCTCCGTGAGAAGGGCATAGCGCTCTTTGATACCTGCACCCGCATCGTCCGTACTACAGGTACAGCCAGCGACAAGGATTTGCAGATAGTAGAAGAGACCGACCTGTGCCAGATGCTACGGCAGTTGCCCGCATGCCTTGCCGTTGTCACGGCCGGACAACTGGCAACCGCCGTGGCCTGCCGCCAGTTTGGTGTTGACGAGCCGAAGGTCGGGGAGTACAGCACTTTCCGTCTGGATGGGCGTGAGCTCCGTCTCTACCGTATGCCCTCGTCGTCGCGTGCCTATCCCATGGCCGTCGAGCGCAAGGCAGAAGAGTATCTGACAGTTTTTAATTATCTCAAACAAATATGACCATTATTGGAATAGCAGGTGGCACTGGCTCAGGCAAGACCACCGTTGTCAAGCGAATTGCAAAGGCGTTGCCCCCCCATTGCGCCGCCGTCATTCCCCTCGACTCGTATTACAACGATACCACCGGACTGACGCCGGAGGAGCGTGCCGCCATTAACTTCGACCATCCGGATGCCTTCGACTGGAAACTGCTTACCGAGCATATCAAGATGCTGAAGCAGGGCGAGGCCGTCGAACAGCCTACCTATTCTTATATAGAGAGCAACCGCCAGAAGGAGACCATCCATGTGGAACCGAAGCCCGTCATCATCATTGAGGGTATCATGGCGCTGCATTACAAGAAGCTGCGCGACATGATGGACCTGAAAATCTTTGTCGACACCGACAACGACGTCCGCCTGATTCGCAATATCCGCCGCGATGTCGTTGAGCGTGGACGTACCGTCGACATGGTGCTCGACCGCTATGAGAAGGTGCTCAAGCCCATGCACGAGCAGTTTATTGAGCCTACTAAGAAGTTTGCCGACCTTATTATACCCTGGGGAGGCGACAACAAGACCGGCATTCACATTCTGAAGACCTATATCCAGGGCATTGTCACAGGCGTCTAAGCCTCAGTGACATCCTCTTCTTTAATCTCCTCGAACGTATCGAGTTGCTGTGGCTGCTCCTGGTGCTGTTGCAGCCACGATTTCTTGTCGCGGTAAAACTTCAGGGCGTTGATGAGCTCCACTACACCGTAGAGCAGCATGCACCAGCCCAGAATGAGCATGGCCATGTTGAGCGGAGCCATGGGCTTCAGCATGACGTAGAGTCCGGTCAGGAGAATCAGCGTCGGCATGACCCAGTAGCCCAGGCCCACACGGCCGTAGCGGCGGCCGCCAATGAGACTCATGTACTGGTTGACGGCTCCCAGAATGAGGATGATGCCAATGATATACATCAGTGCCGACACAAACGACGTGGGTGTCAGGGCAAGGATGAGTCCCAGCAGGGTGCTGCCGATACCCACGATGGGAAATGTGGGCTGTTCGCCGGCCACAAGGTGCCCTTCAGCGTCATAAATCTTATACTCGCTGACGTGGCGCTTCGTCCAGAAGTAGGTGACTATCGAGATGACACCTGACAGCAGGAACAACACGCCGATGGCCACGGTGATGCCCATTACCGTGTTGTCGGGAAACTTAATCAGCAGTGCACCTGTGACGATGGCGCACAGGGCACGGAAGACAGAACTTTGCAGTATTTTCATAATTCTTTCTTGTTTTTGGTGCAAAGATAATAATTTTTTGTAACTTTGCATGCGTGAAGACGAAATTATTTTTAGTGCGGCACGGCGAGACCGTGGACAATGCGAACAAAATCATGCAGGGGCAGACGCAGGGACAGCTGAATGATGTGGGTGTACGTCAGGCAGAAGAGTTGTGCAACCGTATGGTTGACAAGCATTTTGACGCCTTTGTGTCCAGCGACCTGAAGCGTGCCATCGACACGGCCGCGATACTGGCTGCGCCCCACCATTTGGACGTGGTAACGACACCGTTGCTGCGGGAGCGCGACTGGGGCTCTTTTACGGGACGCTATATTCCTGACCTGAAGAACGCAGAGTGGCCTGATGACGTGGAGACGCTTGAGCAGTTGCTCAAACGGGCCGGCGATTTCCTGAATTTTATTAGGACAACCTACAAGGGAAAAACAGTGCTTGCCGTAGGACACGGCATCGTCAACAAGGCGATACAGGCCGTGTACTATGGCAAGCAGATGCGTGAGGTGGAGCGCATGACTAACTGTGAGGTGCGCGTGTTGGAGCTTTAGCGCTGTACCCGGCCGAAGTGGCCGCCACCACCGGTGGAACTGTGGCTTCCTCCGCCAGAACTATGGCTGCTGCCCATGCTGTGACTGCTGCCGCCTGTACTGCGGCTGAAGCTGCCACTGCCGCTGTTGCTGCGGCTGAAGTTGCCTGAGTTGCTGCGGCCGAAGTTGCCTGAGTTGCTGCGGCCGAAGTTGCCTGAGTTGCCTCCATTGTTCCTGTTATAGCTGTTGTTGCCGCGATTGTAAGCGTCGTTGCTGCTATTGCCGCGATAGTTTCCGTTGCGGTTGATGCTGCCGCTACCGTTCCGTCCAAAGCGGTCCCTGTCGCTGGTGATGCGGGTGGAACTGCCGGCGCGTGAGCCACGGAAGTCACCACGGTCAAAGCTGTTGCGCATGCCGAAGTGCGAGTGTCCATGAGGCAGAGCCGGACGGAAGTGGCTGGCGTGCCCGTGATAATAGCTGCGTCCGCCGTTCATGTGCCAGGCATGACCGCCACGATAGGTGGCATAGAAGTGAGGGCGTCCAAAATAGAAGTAGTCGCGCCGAGGGTAGCGGGCATAGATGCCGAAATGCCAGAATCCGGCATCCCAGTAGAGCGGACGGTAGAAGTAGCTGGCTGCACGGAAGGCATCCCACTGCCATGAGTAGAGTATATAGCTCAGGTCCATGTTGCGGCGCTCCCAATAGGTGCCGAAGACGTCGTCGACGGATGCCACGCCCATCAGGTAGTCGAGATTGATTTCGTAGGCAGCCTCATACTGAGCGTCGGTAAGATTGAGCTCGTAGGCCATCTTGTCAGTCAGGAACAGTGCCTCGTTACGAGCCTGCTCGTAGGTCATGGCACTTGCCGACATGGTAGCTGTCAGCATCATCACCAGTGTAAATATCATTTTCTTCATAATCGCAGATGTTTTATCAGATTTGACATGTTGTTTCTTGTTCACGCTGCAAAATAACAACAAAAAGGCGGGCTGGGCAAAGGATTTTCCCTAAAATAGGAGGGAAAATCCCTATCGTGTCAAAAAATGCGGAGAAATAATAATTTTTTAAATGAAATGGTTGTGGTTTAAGTTTTTTTTCCTACCTTTGCAGGCAAATTGTGTCAAATAATTAATATGTATATGAAAAGAATGATTCGAAAGGCCGCAATTTTGTCGCTGGGCATGACCGCTGTTTTTGCCCTTGCTTCCTGCGAATGTGATTGCGAAATCAAAGGCGGTGGCGATACCGAGGTCGTGACTGTCAATGGTAAAAACTCGCTGAGCGGTGTTATCCTTGATCAGGATGGCGCTGTCCTGACTGGTGTTACTATCACTGTTAACGGTAAGAATGTGCCTACGAATGGCAATTTGTTTGAAATGACCGACTTGGATGACGGCACTTATGAAGTAGTTATCAAGAAGGATGGCTATAAGGATTATGTCACCACAGTCACTCTGACATCAACGTCTCAGACCGTGGAGGGAAAGACCGTCAAGGCCGGACAGGATGAGAAGCTGACCTTCTATCTGACGAAAGAGGTTGAGGCACTCTTCCAGCTCGGAGGTACTGCACAGGAGAAGGAGATTGTGCTGGAGACCTCCAGACAGGACGACGGTACAGGTACTATCGTGAGCAACACTCAGGATCCTTCTAACGACGCACTCTATAGCGAGGTGACAGCATCTTGTGAAATACCCGGCCTTACCGCTGATCAGCTGGCCAACGTCGGCGAGCAGCTGGCTGCTCAGGGCTTGAATCTCAGCCAGTTTACTTTCGCGCTGACCAATATCAGCAGCCTTTCTGAGGCAGAAGGTGCTTCAGCCGCACGGGCTACACGTGCCATTGTGACGCCTGGCGACGTGCTGCCTGGCAATTACACCATGTTCACCGGTCTGCAGATTGGTGACCCGGCCACTGTTGACTTCACTTCTTTCCCCAACTATGCCGTCACTTTGACTTTTGACCTGCCCGACAACAACGTGAAGGGAGCCATTAAACTGTTCCGCTACGTCAATTCACAGGCTGCTGCCGGTTGGATCGAAGTGACCAGCACTACAGCGGGCACTGGTATCTCCTCCATCGACTTCAGCCAGGACAAGAAGATTGTTGTTAGGCTGAATGTCCTTGAGCCGCAGGCCTTTGTGCTGGGTATCCAGGTTGACCGTACGTTCAACAATACAACCAGTGGTGAAATCGTCTATACCCCTGTTACGAACAACGGCACCTCGGCTACGGTTGTACGTTCTATGAACTATCAGTCGCGTTCAGGACTTGTCCTGCAGAACAACACCCAAGGTCCTCTGACTGACTACCTGCGTAAGATGGTGCTCCGTTTCTATCAGATGACTGCAGTGAAGGAGCCCGTGCTGGAGTCTCACACCTACCGCGTGGTACCTCCCTACTCGCTGCCCGCTTCAGGCGCACTGCACTTGTCGGCTTCGCAGCAGGTGTCTGACGAAACCTTCAGCGTGATGAACGGCACCTCTTCGTTCACTGCCCAGCGTTTCGGTAGCGTGTATGTTGTTCACTACGCTGTTATTCCCCCGGGCTCAGAAGTCGTTCCCACCCATAATGGTGGCAGCAACGACTAATAGAGTCGCTGGCATTAACAGGAAAACAGATATTTGCCATGGTACGCTTTATTGTGCCATGGCAAATTTACGCTTTTAGAAAGATGTATAGAATTCTTTTCATCATTTCGATGTTTTGCCTGTTAGGGGCGAGACAAGGTTATGCCCAGAGTCAGACCCAGCCGAAGGCTGAACTGTTCTGCGGCGCAGAGCTGAGCTATGCCGACGTGAATTACACGCGTCTCTATGATGTACTGGTAAACCTCACTCCTGGTGGTAAATTCCATCTGGGACATGACTGGGATGTCGCTTTCCAGGGGTACATACCAGTTGTCAACGAGGGCTATGGTAAGCGCAGCAGCATGGTCCGGCTGAACATGGCCAACATTTCCAAGACCGTCAGGATGGAACAGACCCGGCAGTACTTCAAACTGACGGCAGGCCTCTTCGGCCGTGAGCGCTACGGTGCCGACCTGCGGTGGATGTTTCCTGCTACCGGCTGGCTGATGTTCCACGCCCGTGCCGGTCTGACCAACCACTGGGCGCTTGGCTCCAATCTGGCCGATGCCCATGAAGCCGTCTTCGACGGTAATGACTGGCGGTTTACGGGGCTGCTCGGTACCAGCGTCTGGCTGAATCCCTGGGCTACCGAATTGAGAGCTACTGGCGGGCGCTATCTGAACAGCGACTATGGCGTGGAGGGCGAGATTATCAGACATTTCAAATACTGCTCTGTCAGCATCTTTGCCCAGCTCCATGAGAAGGGTGCCGAGGGCAACAGCCGTTGGCATAACAATGGTGGCGGCTTCCGCATAGTGATGCTGCTGCCCCCTTACAAGAAACAACTGGACCGTAAAGTTGTTGTGCGGCCGCAGTCGAACTTCCGCCTGACCTATAATGCCCAGGCTGACGGCTATACCATGCGCAAGTATAATACCGACCCGGAAGAGAACGAGAGGACTTATCCTATCGATATACCCTGGGGGACGGGCAATCTATGAAAGCCATGACAACGATGAAAAGAAGATTATCTGTAACAATAGTGTGCATGCTGCTTGCGCTGACGGCTCGTGCACAGCAGTATGTTGGTTTTGAGGGAATGGTGCATCTTCCCACGGCCGACATGGATACGGTGGGCGTGGCCCGTGTTGGTGCTCATTACATACCGAAACTGATGATGCCTGAGAAGATGGTTCTCGACAAGGAGAAGTTTAATTCGCTGACTAACTATCTCAGTATCACGCCGTTCCGGTGGATTCAGCTGGGCTATGGCTACACGCTGTGGAAGTTCCATCAGGATCTTAAACCAAAGAACAAGACGGGCTTCTATGCCAAGGATCGCTATTTCTCCGTTAAGTTGCAAATCATTAATGAAGACCAGTGGTGGCCTTCTGTGGCTGTTGGCGGTAACGACGTGTGGGGCTCTGACGATGAAGGCGAGTCGGGCAGTAACTATCTGAAAAACTGCTATGTAGCTCTTTCCAAGCATGTCGACCTGGGCGGCCATCGCATAGGTGGCCATCTTGTCTACCGTCACTGGTCGGAGAACTTCAACCACAAGTGGAACGGCGTGCTGGGCGGTGTCACCTTCCAGCCCTCATTCTATAAGCCCTTGCGACTGATGGGCGAGTGGGATGGTAACGGTGTCAATATCGGTGCCGACTGCCGGGTGTTCAAGTATTTCCTCATACAGTGCTCGCTGCAGGAGATGCAGTCGTTCAGTGCCGGACTAAGCCTGTATATCCATCTCCTGTAGTCAGAATATCCTGCCGAAGACAATGCTGAAGAAGGTCAGCCAGAGAATCTTCAAATCCATTTTCCACGAGCGGTGCTCCAGGTAGTAAAGGTCCATCTCCAGTCGCTTCAGCATCTTCTCCATGGTGTCGGTGTAGCCGTTGTAGAGCGTGGCCATCGACGTGATGCCCGGACGTATCTGGTACAGTCGTTCGTAGCGGGCATCGCGTTCCATAATCTGCCGTATGTAGTAAAGCCGTTCCGGGCGATAGCCTACAAACGACATGTCGCCCTTCAGCACGTTCCACAGTTGTGGCAGCTCATCCAGATGGTGGTTACGCAGGAACCGGCCTATGCGTGTCATGCGTGTCTCTTTCTCATGTTGGAAGAGTGCCTCGCCCTCTTTCTCGGCATCTACCACCATACTGCGGAATTTGTAGATGTCGAAGGGCTTCCCGTGCAATCCTATGCGCTGCTGTCTGTAGATAGCGGGACCGCCGCCAATCTTGATGGCCAGATAGCACACCAGCAACAGTGGCGAGAAAACAATCAGGCAGAGTACAGACAGGACGACATCGAATGCTCGTTTCATAGCGGTGTACGGTAGTTAATAAACAGGTTGACGAGCGTGTATATCACGGCATCAATCAATACTATCAGTGTAGGTGAGACGATGCCGTATATCAGGCCGTTGATGATGATGAAGCTCAGAGCCAGGGCCAAGATGGCTGCCAGGGTCTGGTGCTGCGTCAGTCCCATACGCATCAGCTTGTGGTGTATGTGATTCTTGTCTGCGTCGAAAAGCGACTTGTGATGCCGCAGACGGTAGAACGTTACCCTGACAACGTCGGCTGTGGGAACGAAAAGCAGGGTCAGCGGCACCAGAAGGGCCTCAGGGCGATGGGGCCAGATGACGGTGTTCTCAGATGCGCATTTTACGGCGAAGAATCCCAGCGTAAAGCCTAACGACAGCGACCCGGAGTCGCCCATGAAAATCTTGGTGTTACGTTCTGGATTTCCCAGCAGGTTGAAGTAGCAGAATGCCATCAGCGCTCCAATCATGCCGGCAGCCAGGATGCTGTATGTGTGGATGAAGACATCGTAATAGATGAAATAGGCCAGAAACCCCAGCAATGCCAACAGAGACAGACTTGCTGCCAGTCCGTCGATGCCGTCGATGAGGTTGATGGCATTGTCAATAAACACAATAATGAAGATGGTAAGCGGTATGCCTATGTAGTTGGGTATCTCATAGATGCCGAAAAGCCCGTAGAGATTGTTGACGTAGAGGCCGGCAAAGGGCAGCAGACAGGCGGTGGCTATCTGCACCATGAACTTCGTGCGGGCGTTAAGTCCTGCCAGGTCGTCGATGATACCTGTACAGTAGATAACAAACAGCCCGATGAAGAATACAGCACTCCAGATGTTTACCGGCAGGGTGTATTGGTCGGTGACTGGCGCGAAAAGCAGCACGATGATAAAGGCCATTAACATACTGGGTAAAAATGATATGCCGCCCAGCCTCGGAATGGCCAGGTGGTGTACTTTCCGCTCATTGGGAATATCATAAATGTTCTTTTTTTTGCAATAGTCAAGTATGGCTGGTGTGAACACAAGTCCGCACACAAGACTTAGCAAAAAAGCCCCCAGTAGATGTATCGGCATAGGCAGTTACACGTTAACTTGTTACTAATATAACTGCTAATAGAGTCGATTATTGCGTTTGGTTGCATTTAATTTTCTCTGTCCGGCGTTTTTGTTGCCGGAACTGTTTATTATGCTGAATAAAACAAAAAAAATACAAAAACGGACGGCTTCCTGATACTGCTTTGCGTTGACACAGCAAAAAACTTTTTAATTTTGCAATATTAAAATACAGAAAGATGAAGCAGAGTGTAAAGAGTATCTGTGGCCTGCTGCTGGCAGTTGTCTTGCTGGCGGCATGCGAGAAGATGTCTGTCGGCGACGAAGAGTCATCAATCCCTCTGTCGGGGGCCAATGTTGTCATCAAGGTGTCCGACCTTGAGGCCGGGTGGGCTGCCACCCGTGCGCCGGTCAGCATCGCCGAGGTGTGTAGCCGTCTGTGTTTCGCCGTCTATCAGGATGGCAGCCGGGTGAAGTATGAGAATCAGAAGACGGGCGATGCCGGTTTCGGCACCTTTGCGCTCAAGCTTGCCGAAGGCACTTACCAGCTGCTTGCCGTAGGACACAGCGGGGCAGCAAATCCCGCTACTACGAACCCTGCCAAGATACAGTTCAGCAATCCTGGAGGGTCCAACGGCACAGGCTTTACCGATACCTTCTATTATTATGGCACGATAGAGGTGGGCAGCGACGGTGCCCGGCTCGACATCAGCATGAAGCGTGCCACAGCCATGTTCCGCCTGAAGACTAAAGACGTGAAGCCGGCAGAGGTCAAAAAATTCCAGTTCTACTACGAGGGGGGCAGTGGCACGCTCGATGCCACGACCGGCTATGGCTGCGTCAACTCCAAGCAGTCGGTGTTCGTAGAGACGGGCGATGACCTCACGGGGCACATCTTGCAGTTCGAGATGTACACTTTCCCACATCAGGAAACCGACGAGGTATCTTTTACCGTGAAAGCTTTCGACGCTAACGAAGCTATTCTGTATGAGAAAGACTTTACGAACATCAAGATAAAACGCGACTGCATCACACAGTATAGCGGCGAATTCTTCACTGACGGCGACGTCAAGACCGACCCGGAAACGCCTTCAGGTTCCAATGTCATCATGGTCGACCCTGAGTGGAGCGAAATCTTTGAATACACTTTCTAAGAACACACACACAGACAATGAGCAAGAACAATATTAATGAGGTGCTGCAGCGCAACGTGGCCATCATGGCTGCACACACAGAAAAGGAGGATGCCATGATGCCCTCAACAGGGGCACCGCTGCCGTCGGTGACCGATGTCAAGCGTATTGTCCAACTGGTGAAGACCATCATCTTCACCGACTACTTCCACAAGCGGCAGGCCGACGAGCGTATGCGCTCCTATATTATCGGTGTCAACATGGAGGAACTCTACGAACTCCTGTGTCGGCAGATAGCCTGCGGCCTGCAGTTCTGTACCGAGTGCCGGGGCAACGCCGACGAGGCGGCACAGGCTCTCGCCCTGCGCTTTATCAACGAACTGCCCGAAGTCAAGCGCCTGCTCTATACCGACGTGCAGGCCATGTTCGACAACGACCCGGCAGCCCAGACCTATGGCGAGGTCATCTTCAGCTATCCTGTTGTCAACACCATGACCCACTACCGCATAGCCCACGTCCTGCACCGCATGGAGATACCCATCCTGCCGCGCATCATCACCGAGCAGGCCCACTCCAAGACCGGCATCGACATCCATCCCGGTGCACAGATAGGCGAATATTTTGCCATCGACCACGGCACGGGCGTCGTCATCGGCGAGACCTGCATCATCGGGGCTCACGTCACCCTCTATCAGGGCGTCACCCTCGGTGCCAAGAGCTTCAAGTACGACGAGAACGGCAACATGCTCAATATTCCCCGTCACCCCATCATCGAGGACTACGTCACCGTCTACTCCAACGCCTCTATCCTCGGGCGCATCACCATCGGTCACCACTCCATCATCGGCGGTAACATCTGGGTGACCAACGACGTACCGCCTTACTCACGCATACAGCAGAGCAAGGCGGTAGACCTGTCGTTTCAGGGAGGCTTAGGAATCTAAGCCTCCCTGAATTTCTTCAATTATCCGCTTATCCTACACCCGGCACTGATTATCAGCGCGTTAGCAGGCTGTTATCCGCTTGCTATCCGCTGTTATCCTACACCAAAGCCTTGATTCCTGCAGTTTCCCGTCCGTATAGTCCGCCCCTTTCGGATTCTCGTCCGCCCCTTTCGGACTTTTGTCCGCCCCTTTCGGACGGTGGCAAGCAATGCGCTTTTTGGCCTTTTTTTGGTGTAGGATAAAAGCGGATAACATGCGGATAAATTTGCTGTAACTCGCTGATAATCAGCGTTAGGTGTAGGATAAGCGGATAATAGCATTTTTTAACCTGTTTTTTCTTTGCTGAAAGTCGAAGATTTCAACTATTTGTTGTATCTTTGCACCACTAATGATGCAAATCGGGAGAGGTATGCGTACAGAGAAGCAGCAGGCTGCCGCAGCGAAACGGTTCGCTGAGAAATGGCGGGGCAAAGGATATGAGAAAGGCGACTCGCAGATATTCTGGACAGAGTTGCTGACTGAGGTCTTTGGCATCGAAGACCCGTCAACATTCATCCGCTTCGAGGAACAGGTGAAGGTTGACAAGACCAACTTCATCGACGTACACCTGCCGCAGACCAAAGTTATCATCGAGCAGAAATCGCTTGGAAAAGACTTGCGGGCACCTATCCGCCAGAGCGACGGCTCGCTGCTGACACCCTTCCAGCAGGGAAAGCGGTATAACGCCGAACTGCCCTACAGCCAGAGGGCACGGTGGATTGTGACCTGTAACTTCGCCGAGTTCCTGGTCTATGACATGGAGCAGCCCAATGGGGAGCCGGAGCAGATACTCTTGGAGAACCTGGGCAAGGAGTACTATCGTCTGCAGTTCCTTGTTGACAGCCGCAGCGAGCATCTGTCAAAGGAGATGGAGGTGTCGATGAAGGCGGGCGAGATTGTCGGCAAACTTTATGACGAACTGCTGAAGCAGTATATCGACCCCACCAACCCTCATTCGCTCAAGTCGCTCAACGTGCTCTGTGTCCGTCTGGTGTTCTGTCTCTATGCTGAAGATGCGGGGATATTCGGACGGCACGACATGTTCCACGACTTCCTCAACAACTACCCGACAGAGGAACTGCGTAGTGCGCTGATTAGGCTGTTCAAGGTGATGGATACACCTGTGGAGGAACGTGACCCGTATCTGCGTGAGGACCTGCTGGCATTTCCTTATACCAATGGAGGACTGTTTGCTGACGAACAGATTGAGATACCTCGTATGACGGACTCTATCAGGCAGTTGCTACTGCAGAATGCCAGCCTCGACTTTGACTGGAGCGATATTTCGCCCACCATCTTCGGAGCCGTCTTTGAGAGTACGCTGAACCCGGAGACCCGCCGTAGTGGCGGCATGCACTACACCTCGATAGAGAATATCCACAAGGTCATCGACCCGCTCTTCCTGAATGACCTTCGCAGTGAGTTCGACACTATCCTGGCAGAGAAGGTGGAACGACAGCGGCAGCGCAAGCTCAGCGAATTTCAGGTGAAGCTTGCGTCGCTGACATTCCTCGACCCCGCTTGCGGCTCGGGCAACTTCCTTACCGAGACTTATCTCTCACTGCGCCGCTTGGAGAACGAAGTCATTCGCGAGATGTACCACGGCCAGACTATGATGGGTGCTTTTGTGAACCCCATCAAGGTGAGCATCCAGCAGTTCTACGGCATCGAGATCAACGACTTCGCCGTCACCGTCGCTACTACGGCCCTGTGGATCAGCGAAGCCCAGATGCTGGCTGAGACCGAGCGCATCATACATCAGGACATCGACTTCCTGCCGCTGAAATCGTATACCAATATCCGGGAGGGCAACGCCTTACGGATGGACTGGGACGTGATAGAAACCAGGAGCGACGTACCAACCATTTACGCTAAAAACGTCCACCTTATCATAGAGCCAGAGCCGATGAAGGCCAGCGAACCGGTTGTGGAATATGATGAAATAAACGTGGTCACTCCACATTTCGATGGCAATGCCAAGGTCGGCAACATTCAGCGTTACCAAGTCCGCTACGACTACATTATCGGCAACCCGCCGTTTGTGGGCTACACCTTCCAGACACCAGAGCAGAAGGCCGACCTGTCAAGAGTCTGTGCCGATTGCGGAAAGAACATTGACTATGTGTCAGGATGGTACTACAAGGCAGCGCGACTGATAGGAAACAGCCATACACGCGCAGCACTCGTGTCCACCAACAGCATCACGCAGGGCGAACAGGTGTCGGCAGTATGGAGGAACCTTGTAGAGCAATATGGCATGCGCATCGACTTTGCCTACCGCACCTTCCGCTGGGACAGCGAGGCTTCGCTGAAAGCTCATGTCCATTGTGTCATCATAGGCTTCAGCAGCCAGTACAGCACGGCAAACGGCACGCGGCTGATATTCGACGGAGACCGCGCCACTGAGGCCGACAACATCAACCCCTATCTGCTGCCCGCCCCCAATGTCTTTATTGACAAGCGCAAGCGACCGCTGGCCGATATTCCGCTGATGTGCAAGGGGAGCCAGCCCACCGACGGCGGCAACCTTCTGCTCTCGCCTTCCGAACGCGACCAGCTCTTTGCAGAGAATCCTGATATGACCAAATATGTCCGACCGTTTGTCGGAGCCGACGAATTCCTAAACGGCAAGCAACGCTACTGCCTGTGGTTAGCCGATGCCAGTCCTGCCGACATCAAAGCGTCGCCTGAGGTGCTGCGGCGAATAGGTGCCGTCAGAGAGATGCGCCAAGCCAGCCCCAAAGCGGCTACTCGGCAATGGGCAGAATTCCCGACGCTATTCACGGAAAACCGCCAGCCTTCGGAAACTTACATTCTTGTACCTTCAGTATCGTCAGAGCGTCGCCGATATGTGCCGATGGGCTTTGTGTCGCCTGACGTAGTGGCCAGCAACCTGGTTCTTATCATCCCGGGGGCAACGCTTTACCATTTCGGCGTGCTCATGTCGAACGTCCACATGGCATGGATGCGAGCTGTCTGCGGCAGATTAAAGAGCGACTATCGCTATAGCAACGACATCGTTTACAACAACTTCCCATGGCCAACGCCCACAGACAGGCAACGGGAGAAGATAGAGCAGACGGCGCAGGCCATCCTCGATGCCCGTGCCCTTTACCCCGACTCATCGTTAGCCGACCTATACGACGAGGCAGTCATGCCCCCTGTCCTCCGCAAAGCCCACCAGCAGAACGACCGTGCCGTGATGGAGGTCTACGGCTTCCCCGTGAAGAACGAGTTCACGGAAAGTCAGTGCGTGGCCGAACTGTTCAAGCTGTATCAGGAACTGACGGAAAAAATATCATGACTACGTCGCGGCGATGAGAATAGCATAACCAGCAAACAAAGATACGATTATTTTTTGAAAAACAAATTGAAATAACGCCGAAAATACATAATTATTGTAGATTCGGCGCGGTTATATGGCGAACAGTATCCTGTAAGGCTTACTCCTTTTTCTTTCCGAACTCCGGGTCAATCTTCAGGAAGGCCGTCACCACGTAGGTCATGGTGCAGGCCAGCATGACGATGATGAAGAACCACTGGTAGCCGACAGCCTCCTGCAGGGCACCGGCAAAGAGACCTGGAATCATCATCGACAGAGCCATGAAGGCGGTGCAGAGGGCGTAGTGCGATGTCTTGTGCTCGCCCTGACTATAATAAATAAGGTATAGCATGTAGGCCGAGAAGCCGAAGCCGTAGCCGAACTGCTCGACGAAGACGCACGAGCTGATGGCTGTCAGACTGGAGGGCAGCCAGTAGGCCAGCAGCACGTAGACAATATCGGGCAGGGTGATGGCCATGACCATCGGCCAGAGCCAGCGTTTCAGTCCGTCGCGGCTGGCGCAGATGCCGCCGAGGATGCCGCCGATGGTGAGGCCGATAACGCCCACGGTGCCTTGCACCAGACCGTATTCGCCGTCGCTCAGTCCCAGGCCGCCGTTGTGCTGGGCATCGACCAGGAACAAAGCAGATATTTTTGCCAGCAGTCCCTCTGGCATGCGGTAGAAGAGCATGAAGCAGATGCCTGCCCACACCTGTGGCTTCCGGAAGAAGGTGATAAGCGTCTGGCAGAACTCCTGCCAGATAGCCGAGGCGGTCTTCGTCTGTTTCTCGCCATCTTCAGAGGGGCGTGGCAGTACCCAGTTGTGGTAGAGCCAGAAGGCAATGAACAGTCCGCCCATGAGATAGAACACCAGACTCCAGGAGTAAGGAATGCTGCGCGTCAGCACCTGCAGGGCACCGGCCAGTCCTACCAGCAGTCCTGATGAGAAGATGGTGGCTATGCGGTAGAATGTGGAGCGTATGCCCACGAAGTAGGCCTGTTCGTGCTCGTCGAGTCCCATCATATAAAAGCCGTCGGCGGCAATGTCGTGGGTGGCACTGGCAAAGGCCATCATCCAGAAGAAGAACAGCGTGCCTTGCAGCCACCATGAGGCGGGAATGGTGAAGGCCACGCCGCCCAGGGCAGCGCCTATGAGCAGCTGCATGGCCGTTATCCACCAGCGCTTCGACTTCAGCATGTCGACGAAGGGGCTCCACAGGGGCTTGATGACCCAGGGCAGGTAGAGCCATGAGGTATAGAGGGTGATGTCGGTGTTCGACAGGCCCAGGCGCTTGTAGAGGATGAGCGAGATGGTCATCACCGCCACGTAGGGCACGCCCTCGGCAAAGTAGAGTG
>CAMYZO010000005.1 GCA_947303855.1 uncultured Prevotellaceae bacterium | reverse complement strand
CGGGCCATGAACGAAAACGGCTTCGCTGGCGTGAAGCTTCACGGCTTCGGCAATTGGGGCGAGTCGAAGATGGACTTCGTCAAAGCCATGCAAGAGGACCGGGAACTGGCCGATGCACTCGATGCCGTCTGTGCCCACACCTATAGTGAGATACCGCTGACCCAGCAGCAGCGTGCCGCCATTGAGGCCATGGGCAAACCTATCTGGAACTCTGAAGACCATGTCTATCGCAAGGGCTTCGACTGTCTGATAAGCATCGTCAAGTGTTTCAATGAGAACTACATCGTCAGCGGTGCCACACGTATCATCAACTGGTACGACATCGCCGGTGTCTATCCCCTGGAACCCTACAGTTGCGACCCCGCCATGCTCCTGGCCCGTGAGCCGTGGAGCGGACACTACGTGGTGCGCGAGGCCCTGTGGGGCTATGCCCACTACGGACAGTTCACCCAGGTGGGGTGGCAATATGTCGACGAGGGATGCCGGCGGCTCGACGGCGGCGGCTCTATGGTTACCATGCGCAATCCTGCTACCAACGACTACAGCGTCATCTTCGAGACCAAGGGTGCCAAGGTGCCGCAGACGGTGGAAATAAGCCTTGGCAGAAAGATAGGGCGAAAGGCATTCTGCGTATGGCTGAGCAACGGGCAGCAGCAGTTCGCCAGACAGAGCGACATCATGGCCAAGGGCGGCACGTTCACCATTACATTGCAGCCCCACACCGTCTATTCGGTATCTACCACCAGCGGCCAGCAGAAAGGTTGTTTCGCCGACATACCAGCATCGGAACCATTCCCACTTCCCTACAGGGATAACTTCGACGATTACAAGAACCCTGCGGCATCGGGCTATCTGCCGCATTACTTGGCCGACATCATCGGGGCCTTCGAGCTGACAGAACGCCCCAATCAATCATCCCCCTCTCGGGGGGACAAGAGGGGGGCTTGCCTCCGTCAGGTCGTGGGCGAGCATACCCTCAGCTGGGCTCCCGAGTGGCACCATTACACCATTATTGGCGACTCTGCATGGACCGACTATGAAGTCAGTGCCGATGTCTATCTGAACCCAAAGGATGAAGCCGGCATCATGGGACGCCTCTGCGACGTAGGCTCCGGATACGGCGTCTGGGCCAAGGGCTACTACCTGAAACTCGACGACCGGGGCAACTGCACCCTCGTGCTCACACGTGGCAAACCCGACCCCAAAGAACTCATTGGCGACGCAGAACAGCAGGCACTCATCCTGGCACGCAAAGACAAAGAGATTGGCGGTGAATACACATTGGCCACAGCACAGGTGAAAGGTGTGGCAGCCTGCCAGTGGCACAACCTGAAGCTGCGCTTCCAAGGCCACCAGATAACCGGCTACGTGGATGGTCAGGAGACCGTCAGTGCCGTTTCCGACCACTACAGGAAAGGCATGGCCGGACTGCTGGCACCCATTCAGCAGAAGCGTGTCAGCACGCCCTATTTCGACAACCTCGTCATTGCCCCTTTAGACCTGCAGCCCAATGTTAAGGCTGCCTTCTGAAACCCTTCTGATGAGACAAAACCTGCTATATATAGTATCAACATAGGTAGCACCTCTGACACCCGACACTTATATGCCTGATTCTGAACGTGTTCCAAGGTTGGTTAGGTAGCACCTAACCCTCACCCAAGGTAACACCCGGAAATCTCCCAGCCTCTGACGAAAAAATCCAGTGTGGAAATTTCCGTCAGAGGCCGGGAGACTTTTATGTGCCAGACGTTAGTTTGGGTGTTACCTTGGGTGGCACCCAGAGGTGCCAGCTGACACCCAAAACCCCATTGAGTTTCAGACAGTTAAGCGCTGGGTGTTAGAGGTGTCACCTGTTTTCCTGTTTACCAGTAGGCAATGAACTGTTAATAAGCGTACACCAATCCGTACTTCTCATGCAAACTGCGGAGGGTACCGTCAGACTTCATTTGACTGATGGTATGATTGACCATCTGTAGCAGGTCCTCCTGTCCCTTCTGCATCAGCACACCTATCTCGCCGTGAGTGAAAGGCTCATTCAGTAGCGGGGCAGCAAGGCGCGTGTCAGTCTGAACATAGTAGGGAGCTTCGGTAATCTCTGTTATCATCACGTCGGCATGGCCTTCAGCTACCTGACTGGGAATCTCCTCGTTCTTCTGGTAGACGATGATCGTGGCATGGGTGAGATTAGCGTTGGCAAACTTCTCGTTCAGCCCTCCAGGGTTCACCATCACCCTGACCTCAGGCTTGTCGATGTCAGCCAGTGACTTGAAACGGTCGCTCTCTGACTTCCTGCAGAGTATGGTCTTGCCATTGGCCAGATAGCCCTCGCTCATCAGCATGGTTTCCTTACGGGTGTCAGTAATCGTGATGCCACCAATGGCAAGGTCGAACAGCTGAGGTTCTGCCAGCACGTCAGCAGTCAGCGTTGGCCATGACGTCTTGACGAATGTAGTCTCAACACCCAGGCGCCTGGCTATCTCATGGGCAACCTCAATACCAAAGCCCCAGTAGCTGCCGTCGGCCTCGCGGTAGGAGAGTGGACGGTAGTCGCCCGTGGTTCCCACCAGCAACTTGCCACGCTCCTGAATGCGGGTGATGGTTGACTGTGCCCCTGGCACGTTATCGTCGTTTGCCGTACAAAAAGCGAATGTTGTAGTACCGCAGATGACAAGGATGGCGGCTATCAGCCATAGCTTTATCTTATTCATTTTCATCTATTTTGTTAGAAATAATGGTGCAAAGTTACGAAATAATTTGGATTCCTCCTCATTTTTCTTTAGGATTTGAGCTTTTGGCTCTTGTTCTATCAACAATTTGGTAATTGTTTTTGCAAATTCAAATAAATGGATTACCTTTGCAGCAGTTTTAAACATTACATTTATGCGACACAAGGGAGTCATCTGCGGCATATTAGCAGCCGTGTGTTACGGCACGAATCCGTTTGGCGCACTGCCTCTCTACGAAGAAGGGGTGAACACATCGTCTGTGCTTTTCTACCGCTTCGCGATGGCTGTCGTGATGCTGGGCGTGATGCTGGTGGCAGAAAGGAAGTCTTTCCGCATCAACAGACAAGAGCTGAAGGTACTCGCTTCGCTGGGCATCCTTTTTGCCGGGTCATGCCTCACCTACTATGAGAGTTTCCTGCTCATGGATGCCGGCATTGCCTCCACCATCCTGTTCGTCTATCCTGTCATGGTAGCGGGCATTATGGCGCTGTTCTTCAAAGAACGTATTACGTTTTCCACCGTGACAGCTATCCTGCTGGCCCTGGGCGGCATAGGATTGCTGTATCAAGGAGATGGGGAGACTTCAATCAGCACCATGGGCATCCTGTTGGTTATGCTGTCAGCATTGTGCTACGCCGTTTACATTATTGTTGTAAACCAGTCGAGCATACGCATGTCATCGCTGAAGCTCACCTTCTACGTGCTGCTCATCTGCATGTTTGCGCTGCTGGCCTACTCGTTCACCTCGCCCGGACTGCAGCTGCAGCTGCCGCCATCGCCAAGGGCATGGTTCTTTGCCTGCTGGTTAGGACTGGTGCCAACCATTCTGTCGCTGGTGCTGATGACTATAGCCGTCCATGAGGTTGGAGCCACGCCTACGGCCATCATGGGAGCCTTGGAACCGCTGACTGCCGTTGCCATCGGAGTCCTTGTCTTTGGAGAAGCGCTCACCGTCCAGCTCGTTATAGGCATCGTACTGATACTGTCAGCTGTGCTGCTGATTGTCTTGGGGAAGAATTTCCATCTGCGTACTATCACGCACACCATTTCTGCCATCGTCAGAAAGACCTGGCGGTGGAAATCGTAATAACACATTAAGTACTTTCATACACGGAAGTAAAGCAAAATTAGGTTCGCTTTTTTGGTTAGTTCGTATTTATAATGTAACTTTGCAGCGTCGAAAAACAGAAAGGAAGCAGTATGGGAATATTTATCAACCGGGGGAATGCCGATTTCCAGCGAATCAGGAACAGCGAGTACGTTGACAAGACCGAACTGATCAGCGTGGTGAACCGCACGCTATTTACCGAGCAGAGCATGAGCTGCGTCACGCGCTGCCGCCGCTTCGGCAAGTCGATGGCGGCCAAGATGCTGTGTGCCTACTACGACGACTCGTGCGACTCGCGCAACCTCTTTGCCGACCTGAAGATAGCGCAGGATGCCTCGTTCGAGAAGCACCTGAACAAGTATCCGGTCATCTATCTTGACATGACCGATTTTATCACCCGATTCAAGAATGACGACAGCATCGTCAGCCATATAGACCGCGAGGTGAGGGCTGGCATCCAGATAGCCTTCCCCGACATCCCCTCAGAAGAAGGCGATGACCTGATGGCCCTGCTGCTGCGCATCGTGCTGAAGACGGGCAAGCCCTTCTTCTTTATCATCGACGAGTGGGACGCCATCTGCCGAGAGTTCTTGCCAGGCTCGAAGGGCATGGACAGCTACGTGAACTGGCTGCGCCGTATGTTTAAGAGCGTCAGTGCCAACACAGCCTTCGCCGGGGTATATATGACCGGCATCCTGCCCATCAAGAAGTACCAGACACAGTCGGCACTGAACAACTTCCTGGAGTACTCGATGGTAGAGCCACGCAAGATGGCTCATTATTTCGGTTTTACAAAGGATGAGGTACGGCAGTTAGCTGAAAAGCACCAAATGGATTTTACTGAGCTGGAAAGGTGGTACGATGGTTACCAGATTGGCGACGAGCCTTCGATGTTTAATCCCAACTCAGTGATGCAGGCTGTCGATGTTGGTCGTTGCCGCAGCTACTGGGGCGCTACTGCTACCTTCAACTCCATCTCTGACTATATAGGTATGAACTTTGAGGGTCTGAAGGACGATATCGTCAAGATGCTGGCTGGCGGGCGATGCATCGTAGACCCTACTGGATTCCAGAATGACCTGTCGGAGATACACAGCCGCGATGACGTGCTCACCGTGCTCATCCACCTGGGCTATCTCAGCTACGAGTGGCGCGAGAGCGAATGCTACATTCCCAACTTTGAGGTAGCGGGCGAGATGGCCAATGCCGTGAAGGCCAACCACTGGAAATACGTTTCCGATGCCTTGCAGCAGTCACGCCAACTGCTGCAGGACACCATCAACGGCGACGAGGGAGCCGTTGAACTGGCCCTGGCCGATGCCCACAGCAGCGACACGAGCATCCTGAGCTACAACGACGAGAACTCGCTGGCCTGTGTGCTGAGCATTGCCTACTACTATGCCCGTGCCGACTACCACGTACACCGCGAGTATGCTACGGGAAAAGGCTTTGCCGATTTCGTGATGATTCCTCGGAAGAATGTCAGCAAGCCTGCCCTCGTCATCGAACTGAAGAAGGACAAGGACGCCCGTACGGGCATTGACCAAATCAAGGAGCGCAACTACCCCCAGAAAATTGCCGAATACACCGGCGACATTCTCCTTGTAGCCATCACCTACGACCGCGACACCAAGCAGCACACCTGCCGCATAGAGCGGTTAGAGAAGTAGGTTTGCCGCATGACGAAAACAGACCGTCAGATACTGCAGATTGCCGTGCCCAGCATCGTGTCGAACATCACGGTGCCGCTGTTGGGTATGGTCGACGTAGCCATCGTCGGTCACATGGGCAGTGCCGTCTACATTGGGGCCGTGGCCGTGGGATCAATGATTTTCAACCTCATCTATTGGCTCTTCGGCTTTCTGCGTATGGGCACCAGTGGCATGACGGCCCAGGCCCTGGGGCGGCGCGACCTGCCAGAAGTCACAAGAATACTGGTACGTTCGGCCTTGGTGGCCCTGGCCATCGCCCTGCTGCTCTTCGTGTTGCAGGTGCCGCTGCGCTGGCTCATGTTCCGTCTCATCGGACCGACGCCCGACGTAGTACCCTATGCCGCCAGTTATTTCCGCATCGTTATCTGGGGAGCACCAGCATCGCTGTCGCTGTTTGCCCTGACGGGCTGGTTCATCGGACTGCAGAACACACGCATCCCCATGTTTATCAGTATCATGCAGAACGTGGTCAACATCGTGGCCTCGCTCTGTCTGGTCTACGGCTTAGGACTGAAGATAGAAGGTGTGGCCATGGGTACGGTCATTGCCCAGTATGCCGGACTGCTGGCAAGCGTGGGGCTGCTGGTGAGGTATTACCGGCGGCTGTTCCGGGGGTTATCGTTCCACACCACCCGCTCCTCATTCCTCGATTTTTTCGCCATCAACCGCGACCTCTTCCTGCGCACCGTCTGCCTGGTGGCCGTCAACCTCTACTTCACGTCGGCAGGAGCACGCCAGGGAGCCGTCATCCTGTCGGCCAACACGGTGCTGCTGCAGTTCTACCTGTTCTTCTCTTATTTCATGGACGGCTTTGCATACGCCGGCGAGGCCCTGGGAGGCCGCCACTACGGCGCCCGCAACGCGGAAGCCTTCCGCAGGACACTGCGACGGCTGTTTGGCTGGATGCTCATCGTCACCGTCCTTTTCACCCTGGTATACGTCATAGCAGGAATGCCCGTCGTCAGCCTGCTGACCGACGAGCCGCTGGTACGCACGACGGCCCGCGACTATCTCTTCTGGGCGTGGCTCATTCCGGCCACCGGCTGCATGGCCTTCATCTGGGACGGTGTGTTTGTAGGCGTCACGGCCACCCGTGGCATGCTCGTCTCATCGGCCATTGCCGCCCTGCTGTTCTTCGCCGTCTGCCTGCTGACCGTCGGCATGATAGGCAATCATGGCCTTTGGCTGGCACAGGTCGGCTATCTTGCTGCGCGCGGTGCGGTGCAGACAGTTTGGTACAGAAGGAAAATTTCTCCGAAATTGCTTCTCTAATTCAGCATTATTTCGTAACTTTGCAGCCTATGAACGGAGAAAACAAGATTTCGGTTGTTATCAACACCTATAACGCCGAGCAATACCTGGAGCAGGTTCTCGATGCCGTCAAGGACTTTGACGAGACACTCATCTGCGACATGGAGAGCACCGACCGCACCGTGGAGATAGCCCGGCGGCGGGGGTGCCGCATCGTCACCTTCCCCAAGGGCAACCACGTCTGTGCCGAGCCCGCACGCACGTTTGCCATACAGTCGGCAGCCTTCCACTGGGTGCTGGTCGTGGATGCCGATGAGATAGTGACGCCACAGCTGCGCGACTACCTCTACAAGCGCATAGCCACCGGCGACTGCCCCGAGGGGCTGTATATCCCCCGGCGCAACATGCTGCTGGGGCGCTATGAGCGGGGCTTTGCCCAGGACCACCAGCTGCGCTTCTTCATCCGCGAAGGAACCACATGGCCGCCCTACGTCCACACCTTCCCCACGGTGCAGGGACGGACGGAGAAGATTCCCGCCAACGACGACGGCATCTGCCTGATGCACCTCTGCGATGAGACCGTTGGCCAGATAACAGCCAAGAACAACCGCTACAGCGACGGCGAGGTAGAGAAGCGTGCCAACCGCCACTACAGCGTATGGGCACTGATGCTGAAACCGGCCTGGAAGTTCTTCTCGGAACTGGTGCTGCGCGGCGGTTTCCGCGACGGCACACGGGGCGTCATCAAGGCAGGTCTGAAGGCCACCTACCAGTTTACGCTTATTGCCAAGATTATTGAGAAACGCCTCAGGCAGGAAGCAGAGGAGAAGCGCCTATGAAGAAGACGGTCTATTACCTGATATACGGTCTATGGTGGCTGCTCTCGCTGCTGCCGCTACGCGTGCTCTACGTCTTGAGCGACGGCCTCTACCTGCTGGTCTACCACCTGCTGCACTACCGCATCAAGGTGGTGCGCAAGAACATTACCGACTCCTTCCCTGAGAAGAACGAAGAACAGTTGCGGCAGATAGAGCGCGACTTCTACCACTGGTTCTGCGACTACCTGGTAGAAACCGTCAAACTGCTGACCATCAGCGAGCGGAAGCTGAAGCGGCACATGGTCTTCAAGGGCACCGACACCGTCAACAAAGTCGTGGGCGAAGGACAGTCGTGCGCCGTCTACCTGGGCCACTACTGCAACTGGGAGTGGATAACCTCACTGCCCCTGTGGGTGACACAGGAGGCACAGTGCGGACAACTGTACCATGCGCTGGAGAACCCGTCGTTCGACCGTCTGTTCCTGCAACTGCGACAGCGCATGGGTGCTGTCTGCATACCCGTGGCCGAGACCATGCGGCGGCTGGTGAAGTACCGCCAGGAGGGGCGCCCCGTGGTCATCGGATACATCGGCGACCAGGTGCCTTTCTGGAATAACATCCACCACTGGTACCAGTTCCTGAACCACGACACCCCGGTGTTCACCGGCACGGAGCGCATAGCCCGGCAGACGGGACACGCCGTCTACTACATGGACGTGCGGCGCGTCAGGCGCGGCTACTACGAGGCCGAGTTCCAGCTCATCACCCGCGAGCCGAAGCAGACGGCCGACTTTGAACTGACCGACGAGTACTTCCGCCGGCTGGAAGAGAGCATACGCCGCGACCCCGCCTGCTACCTGTGGAGCCACAACCGCTGGAAGCGCACCCGTGAGGAGTTCAACCTGCGGTATGACGAGGCCACGGGCCGCGTCGACATCATCTCCAGTGTCGAGGAACTGAAACGGAAGAAGGGCCTATGATCTTCGTACGCGACAAAGGACGGATGTGCAACAACATCCTGCAGTATGGCCATCTGTATGCCTGGGGCCGTGAGCACGGCCGCCGCACGGTGTCCATGCGCTTTGCCTATAAATACCGGTGGTTCCGTATCTGCCACACCCCCTACCACCACTTCCTCAGTTACCTCTTTGCCAAGTATGCGGCGAAGTGGGGCCTGCTGCCCGTTGCCGACTTCGGCATTGACGAGCCCGCCGCCGACTATGCCGCCCAGGAGCAGCGGCTGCTGGACTGCCGTCATATCGTGGCCGAAGGGTGGTATGCCCGGTGGTACGACCTGTTCCTGAAATACAAGCAGGAGATTGTCGCCCTGTTCCAGTTTGACGACAGCGTGCGCCGGCAGCCTGACCTGCTGCTGAAGTCGCTGCCCGAGGCCCGTCTGCGGCTGGGCCTCCACATCCGCCGCGGCGACTACCGCCGATGGCATGGGGGCCGCTACTACTATACCGACCAGCAGTACACCGGTCTGATACAGCGCTATCTGGGTTGTCTCGACACCGAGGACGTACAGCTCTTCGTCTGCGGCAACGACCCGGAATTGGACGAGACCCTTTTCCGCCAGTCGCTGCCCGGCGTGACCGTCTGCTTCCCTAAAGGCAATCCTGCCGAAGACCTCTACCTGCTCTCGCAATGCGACCGCCTGATGGGGGCACCCAGTACATTCACGCTGGTGGCCTCGATGTATCGCGACCTGCCGCTCTACTGGATAGAAGACCCTGACAGCACCCCTGCCGATGCCGACTTCGGCCACTTCGACCAACTCTTCAAGCAAATCAAATAGCCCGACTCTATGAAATCCGTCAAAACAACCCTGCGCATAGGTTTTATCTACTTCCTGCTCTGTACGCTGCTGCTCGCCGGCGTGTTCTTCAGCTACATCCTGCGCAGTGCCAGCCTGTCGTTTATGGATGCCGGCGGCTGGGTCTACTTCGTCTGTTCCTGCCTGTCACACGCGGCCCTGTTTGCGGCCCTGCCCTTCGTGCTGCTGTACCTGCCGGCAGCCCTTGCCGGTGCCGGTCCTAAGTTGAGCGGCTCACTGATGTGCCTCGGCGAAGTGCTGCTGACCATCGGGTTCGTCATCAACGGCTTCGTCTACGGACTCTATCATTTCCATATCAACGGACTGGTGATAAGCATGCTGACAGGTCCGGGAGCCGGCGAAATCTTTGTGTTCAGTCCGTGGCTCTATCTGAAGGGCAGCCTCTATATCGCTGCCATCATCGCCGTCTGTGCTGCCCTGCTGTGGGCGGCCATCCGACTGGCCAACAGCAGGTGCAGCCATCTGTGGCGCAACGGCCTGCTGACGGTGCTGGGCCTCACCCTCGTGGCACAGGGCATGCACATCTACGCCGCTGCCACCATGAAGCGCTCAGTGCTGGAGGCAACGGGCTATCTGCCCTACTATTTCCCCATCCGGATGAACTCCACACTCGACCGCTGGGGCCTCATCGACGGCGAGAAACTACTGCTGACGACGTTTAACGACGGCAGCGGCGAAGGCAACGTGGCCTACCCCATCAAGCCATTAGAGGTGAGCCGGCCCGACTCGCTGCTGAATATCGTCATCATAGGCATTGACTCATGGAACTACCGCACCATGACGCGCGAGTGTACTCCAAACATCTGTGCGATGGCCGACAGTGCCGAATGCTACACCGACCACTTCAGCAGCAGCAACGGCACCAGGGGCGGACTCTTCGGACTGTTCACCGGCGTGTCGTCCTACTACTGGGACAGTTTTGAACGGGCAGGCCTGCAGCCACTGCTCGTCAGCCGGCTGCAGCAGTTAGGCTACGACATCCAGGCCTACCCCAGCGCCACCCTTGCCGACCCGCCCTTTGCCAAGATGTTTTTTTCCGGTGTCAAAGGGCTGAACATGGACACCAAGGGCAAGAGTGTCTACGAGCGCGACTGCCAGATTACCCGTAACTTCATCAGCGACCTGGACCGCCACGACCCCGGGAAGCCGTTCTTCTCGTTCGTGTTCTACGACCTGCCCCACGCCATACAGATACCAAAAGACCATCTGTACCACTTCCAGCCGTCGTGGGAGTATGCCGACTACATGGAGTTAGGCAACGACGACGACCCCACGCCCTTCTTCAACCTCTACCGCAACTGCGTGTGGACAGTTGACTCGCTCATTGGCGAGAGCCTGCAGGCACTCCGCCAACACGACCTGCTGAAGAACACGGTCATCGTCATCACCGGCGACCACGGACAGGAGTTCAACGAGAACCACAAGAACTACTGGGGCCACTGGGCCAACTACTCAAGGCCGCAGACAGGCGTCCCCATGGTGTACTATTACCCCGGCTGCAAGCCTCAGCGCCTGAAGCACCGCACCACCCACTACGACATCTCGCCCACCCTGCTGCGCCAGGTGCTGGGAGTCAAGAACCCCACGGAAGAACTCTCCATGGGCCGCATGCTCAGCGACACTACGCCCCGCGACTGGCATGTTGTGGGCAACGACTTGTTCTATGCCTTCATCCTGCAGGACGGCACCATCATTGAGAAGCGCGGTGCCGGCAACATCGTCATCTTCGACAAGACGATGAACCAGCTGGACGACTACCCTCTGAATGCCAGGCAGCTGAACGACGCCATCCTCCGCCTGAACCGTTTCTATAAAAAATAAATCCACATTTTTCATTATTCACTTTTCATTAGCGCAGCGCCCATGACCATCATGTATCTCACCTTCGGCCAAAAGACCGAATACCACGTACAGGCCTACCTGTCCATGCTCTCCTTCCGCCGGCAGATGACCGGGCAGGACCGTATCGTCATGGTGACCACAGCCCCGGAGTTCTACCGCCACGCCGAGTCGTGGGCCGACATCATAGCCATCAGCGACGAGCAGGTGAGCCAGTGGCAGGGAGAATACCACTTCTTCTGGCGGGCCAAGATCAAGGCCATAGAGTTTGTAGGCACACGGTATGCCGGCGATGACCTGCTCTACCTGGACTGCGACACCGTTCTGCGCGGTCCCATCGGCTGGCTCAAGTCGCAACTGGCCGACGGCCACGGACTGATGGACACCAACGACGGCCACCCCAGCCAGATGAAGACAAAGACGCTCAGGATGTGGAACACCATCAAAGGCCGCACATACGGCGGCATCACGCTGGGTCCGCAGCACAACATGTACTGTGCCGGCGTGGTGGGACTGCCACACAAGAAGCTGGCAGAGACCGTCATGACGGCCCTGGCGCTCTGCGACGGCATGCTGGCCGACCAGGCGGAGCGCATTGTCATTGAGCAATACTCCCTGTCGGTGGCTCTCTACGAAAAAACGGGCCTCGTAGAGACCCGCGACTGTATTGCCCACTACTGGGCGGCGAAAGACGAATGGCAGCAGGCCGCCGAAGAGCTTATTGCCCGTGCCCACCTGACGGCCGCCACACTGGATGACGAGCTGCGCCTGTTTGACGCTACTGACTGGCAGTCGCTGCCCGTCTACGTCCACAAGTCGAGCACGGCCCGCCGTCTGAGGAACCTGGCCGGCAGACTCTTCCCCGATCGCGACTACCGCTACATCAGAAACGGATGTGAGTGAACGGGATGCCCGTAATCTGGGCAGCCCGGCGGGGGAATCCGCTATTGTACATACCCTGGGCCTGCAGCAGGAAGGCCCGCTCAGCACGGCTTATCATGAACATGTCGACGAAGAGTTTCATATTGATGTCGTCACTGGTCTTGTCGGCATAGTCAATATGAACCACGTCGCCGGGAATAAAACGGACGAAATCCAGACAGCCGGCAGCGTAGTTCAGGAACCGCGTGCTGTCGCTTGTCAGCAGCACCAGCTTGCCGGGGGCTTCGCTGGCGTGCAGTTCACGAATCTTATCGACACAGCGGTCCATCAGGCGCTGCTGCTCCTCAGGGGCTATATGCCGCCCGTCGCGCTCCTTGAAATCATCAAGCAAGCCGATGAAGCGCAGCGACATCGTGACATAGCCGCCCTTCAGCGGCTGGCTGTACCGTGCCAGAGCCTGCTCCAGCCGCTCTGAGGGCTTGAACAGCTCACGGAACAGCTCGCCGTAGCGCCGGCTGCGGGGCAGGAGCAGGGCGTTGGTATAGACGTGCAGCTGCCTGTGGGCCTCGCGAAAGCGCTTCTTAAACCACAGGCGCTGGAAGAACGGCTCTACCAGCGTGCCGTTGCTACCGCAAAACATCGCCTCGGCATCCTCGGGGTTGTAGCACAGCTCTGCCTCCGTGATGCGCCAGTCGACCTGCGCCGGCTCCAAGTAGTCCTCTAAGCGGAACGGGTGATTGAAGAAGATGCGGAAGTCGTAGCCCAGCTGCTTGCAGACATCATACGACGACACGACGCCCCGCAGGCGGTCGGCAATGCCGCCGTGGTCCATCCGCCCGTCGTACATACAGACAATCAGCTTCTTTGCGTTCGCAGCCCGTGGCGCATCGGCCGAATAGTAGGGCGCCACCTCCAGCGCCTTGCGCCGCCACTTGCCGCGCTGCTTGAACAGGTTCTGAAACACGTTCTGTATCTCCTTGCCCGAGCGGTGGAGAAGTCCTTCCTTACCGGTTATCAGTATCATGGTTTTCTTCTTTTAAGTCATACAGTTCCACGTCGTTGTCGTGATAGATGAGCCGATAGCCCTGCTGCCTCATCCAGGGGATAAGACCTTCGCGGAACTCCTCCATATCGTCGGAGTCGTGGCTGCGCTGGAGGAAGGCAATGAGGGGCAGACGGCCATAGAGACGGTGGTGATAGTCGAGGCGCGACGTGAGGGCTTCGCCCATGAAGGCAGCCATCTGCGTGTTGCCGGTGAAAGGCAGGCGCCCCGTGGCGTAGTAGAACTCTGATGCCTGATTGGCGACGAGCAGCCACGGATTGTCCTTGCCATACTCCTGAATGCGAGCCACCACGTTGCGGTAGTTCTCGGCACGCTCAGCCGTGGTCATCACGTTCAGCGTGCCTGGCAAGGCGCGTGTCAGGGTCTTGGTGCGCGGCTCTTCTTCGCCGTAGGCATGGGTACCCATTTTGTAGACCATGTTGGCGGCAATGAGCAGCGACACCAGACAGATGACCGTGCGCTGCCACTGACTGGTGAAACGCTTGTAACAGCTGGCGGCAGGGATAATCAGCAGTCCGCCGCACCAGTGGAAGAGGCTGGGTATGCCCACCGTGCTGCCCAAGGGGAAGAGGTAGGCGCAGGCCAGGGCATAGAATGTCAGCGGGTGGGGACGGCGCGTGATGACAATCATCAGCGTGCAGACAGCCACTGCCGACAGGTAGGCCTGACTGGTGAAGATGAGAACCGTAAGGGCGGCAATCATGACCGTGCGGACAATGGCCTTCAGTTTGGGGGCCAGGTGGTCGCCGTCGCCGAAGTAGAGGGCCATGGCCGCAATGGCCAGGATTTGCAGGGCAATATTGACGTAACTCTTCAGATAGGAACCGATAAGGACACCAGAAGAGTTGTTATGACCATAGAGCGAGCCGAAGGCCTCGGAGAGCGCGGCACCGAAATAGGGCAGATGTCCCAGCAGCACCATCAGGGCGATGGATGCCACACCGCCCACCAGCATGCCGACGCCGAAGTAGGCAATGTCGTCGAAGGCCCTCCGGCGCGAACGCTGCCATCCCCAGAACAGGGGGAAGAGGATGAGCAGGAAGAGAAAGCCGTTGATGATGCGTGCAAAGAAACTGAGACCTATCATCATGCCCGCCAACGTAAGCCATACGACGTAGCCGCCACGGTGCCATCGCGACAGGAAGTAGACCGATGCCGCTATGAGCAGGAACGACAGGGTGTCGTAATGGAAGGTGACGATGATAGAGGGGAAGAGGAAACTCAGCAGCACGGCTACCGCCGGTGTCTTGGCCGACGTGAACCTGGGGCGGAAGGCTAGATAGAGCAGACCTATGGCTGCCGTCAGGGTGAGCGTCTCCAGCAGACGGAAGCCCAGCAGACCGAACTGTCCCAGCAGCATGTGCCACAGTCCGCCGATAAGGCCCGTCAGATAGTAGTTGAAGTAGAAGGGCATGGCTTCGGGGTGTGTGAAGACGTTCTGGTAGAACGTCATGCAAAAGCCCATGTCGGTAGAGTCAATGCCCTGCAGTCCCATCAGCAGACGGTAGGCAATGCCTATGAGGAATGCGCCTGCTATATATATCTTTTCCTTGCTCATCTCGCTTTATTCATTATTCACTTTTCATTATTCATTAGGGCGTAGCCCGCCAGGCTGCAGCCCGTCGTTGTTCATCCGCTCCATATACTGCTGGATGATAGCCTTCAGTTCGAGTTCCATCCGCGGCTGCTCAGGCACGCGCCCCTTGAGGTTGCGCTGCATGAGCGAGTCCTTCAGACTGTAGACGGCCTTGGTCTGCTGGCCGTCGAACTGTAGCACATAGCCGTGCTTGACATACTGATAGACACCGTTCAGGTAGTTGACGGCCCAGGTGGAGTCGGCGGGCGTGTTGAGCAGATCAATGCCGAAGGCGAAGTAGGGGTCGGGATAGTGGAGCAGACCCATCAGCGTCGGCAGGATGTCTATCTGCTGGGCCACCTTGGGCTGCACCGACGGCTGGCGGTCACTGCCCGGCTCATATATAATAATAGGTGAGCAGAAGCCGCCGATGTCGGTCTGGTAGAAGTCGTGGTCGCTCAGGTTGGTATGGTCGCTGGTCATGACGAAGATAGTGTTCTGGAACCACGGCTGGCGGCTGGCCTCACGGAAGAACTTGCCAAGAGCCATGTCGGTATAGCGCACGCACTTGTGCATGATGATGCCCTCCTCGGGGTAGACCTCTCTGTATTTCTCAGGAATCCGGTAGGGATGATGGCTGGTGGCAGTGAAGACGGCAGTCATGAAGGGCTGCTGCATCTCAGACATCTTCTGACAGTAGTACTGCAGGAACGGCTCGTCCCAGATGCCCCACATGCCGTCGAAGTCGGCCTCGCCGCCGAAACGCGGGTCGGCATCGTAGTCCTCACGACCATAATACTGCTGGAATCCCGTCTTGCGGGCGAAGGCCATGAAGCCCATGGAGCCGCGCTGGGCACCGTGGAAGAAGGCCGTCTGGTAGCCTTTGCCGCCAAGCAGGTCGGCGATGCCCGACACCTGGTTCATGGAGGCGGGTGTCAGGAAGAACGGCTCTATGAACATGGGTATGGACGACAGGATAGAGGGCATACCGTCGATGCTCTTCCGACCGTTGCAGAAGGAATATTCGAAGGTGGTGCTGAGATGTATCAGCGAGTCTACCTGGGGGGTATAGCCCTTATACCTGCCGTTCTCTAAGTTCCAGTTGAGCGCACCGATATACTCGCGTCCGAAACTCTCGACGATGAGCACCACAACATTCTTCTTGGTCATGGGCATGGTGTCGGCAGGCACGTGAACAGGCGAGAACAACTCAGCCATCTCCTGCTCGCTGTCAAAATAGTCGGGCACGACGAAGACGGCCTTGCCGACGGTGCGATAGAGCGAGAAGGGTGTGTTGAGCACCAGAGCGGCATCCGTCGGGCGGTCTACATACTGGTTGGCGTTGCTGATGGTGATGGGGCGCACGGCGGTGGCAAAGCCGCCACGGATGCCAGCCACCACGAAGGGGGCCACAGCAGCCAGCGAAAGCAGCGTGACCAGGTCGTAGCGCCACCATGACAGGCGGCGGGCCTGCAGGCGCGGCGTGGTGTAGAGCCGCCACAGGGCGTAGACCACCACGATGAAGAGCAGCACGAAATACCAGTGGCGCAGGGTCTCGGTCAGGAGCACGCCGCTGAGGTTCTGCTCGTTCTGGAACTCGCTGAACACGGTGGTCGTGGTGCGTCTCAGGGTGAAGGGGAAGTAGGCGGCATCGGCCAGATTGACGGCCAGCGCCAGACCGTTGACGGTGACAAAGACCCCCTGGCACAGACGGTGCCACCATGCCCGCTCCTTCAGGTGGAAGGGCAACAGCATCAGCACGATATACGGGATGTTGGTGACCAGGATGGCGGCTGTGTCGAACACCAGCCCGCCCTGCCATATCTCTGCCGACAGACTGCCGGCAAAATAGCTCCAGTTGTCGAGCAGGTAAGCCACGCGGGCAATGGCATAGACCACGTAGGCCAGCAGCAGGTTCAGCAGCGTGGCCACCAGTGGCGACAGGTATGACTCCAGTATTCTCTTTCTCATGGGCTCAGTTCCTTTGTTTCAAATCACGGGCAGCCGACTGCAGCACGGCCTTGCCAATACGTATCAGTTCCTCTGCAGCAGGACCGCTGCCCTGTATCTGCCGGTTGGCATTCAGGTCGAACAGAGCACGACCGGTGCTGTCGGTCACGGCTATGCCGTTGTTATAGGTATGGACGGCCACCCGTCGCACATAATTGCTGCTGGTGACGTCGCGACTGTAGCGGTAGTCCTGGTGGGGAATGCCCATCTGTCCGAGCAGCGTGGCGGCCAGGTCGCTCTGATTACACACCTGCTGCAGGCGTCGCGGTCTCCTGACGGCTCCTCCCGTCCACACCATCGGTATGTGGTTGTGGCGCCGGTCTTCAACGTTCACCTCATTATAGTCAATGCCATGGTCGGGCAGCAGCACGATGAGCAGGTTCTGCCATGCCGCCGTCTTTCTGACATCGTCGATAAAGGTGCCGATACTGTGGTCAAGATAGTAGAAGGCGTTGAGCACCTTGTCGTCAAACTGCTGCAGGGGCACGTCCCACGGTTCGTGGCTCGACAGGGTGGAATAGCCTATGAGGAAGGAGCCGCCCTGAGCGTCGTTCTCAGCTATCTGACGCGACAGTTCCTTGAACGTGATGTCATCGCGCACACCCCACTCCGCCGTCTGCTGGTCGGCAGCAGAGAAGTCCTTCTTCCATGTCAGCTCTCCAAACCCAGTGCCTAAGAGATAGCCGCGCATATTGGTGAAATTGATGTCGCCGCCATAGAGATAGGCTGTCTGATAGCCCTGCCCGGCCAGCGTACGTGCCAGCCCCGGCAGCAGGCGGCTCTTCGACGGCATCTTCATGACCGACGAGACGGGAAACGACGGATAGCCGCTGTAGGTGCAGACGGTGCCGCGGTCGGTGCGCCAGGAGTTGGCGTAGCAGCTGTCGAAGCTGACGCCCTCCTGCATCAGGCGGCTCAGGCGCGGCATGACGTCGGCACGGCCCTCCAAGCCCGTGAAGATGGCACCACAGCTCTCCATCAGGATGATAACGATATTAGGCCGGGGGGTGGTCAGCAGACTGTCGATGCCGACGCTCTCCGTAGGATAGAGTTCGGCCACGATGCGCTCACACTCGTCGTCGGCCATGAACTGATAGTCAGGAACGTAGGAGGCGGTCTTCTCCAATGACGAGAAGAACGAGAACACGGGATTGACGGCCGAGTGGTTCAGGAACTGGTTCTGTGAGTAATAGACCTGACCGACGTTGGTGGTCGACTCGTCCAGTCCGCCACGGATGCCAATGACCATCAGCGGCATGAGAAGCAGGTAGAACACGGTTTCCATGAGCCGGCGGGCAAGGGACGCGGTGCGAGACTGGGGATTCTTAGGGAACAGCCACACCATGACAGCGGCCACCACGGCCAGAGCCAACAACCGCAACAGCAGATAGCCTGCCGACACGCTGGCCATGGCCTCGGTGGGCGTGTCGAGATACTGCAGGCATGAGGCGTCGAGTTTGAAGCCCCAGAAGGGATAGAGGCTGGTATCGGCCACGAAGGCCAGGCTGAAGGCGACGGCAATCGCGACGCAGTAGATGCCGTAGAGCCAGCGGGGCACCCTGACCCAGACGCTGACAAGGGTGAGCAGGAAGGGTACGATGAGGAAGTAGAGGGCTGTTGAGAGGTCGAGCGACAGACCATGCCAGAGGGTCGGCCACACGTCGGCCATGCCGAAGTCGTGCCCTTCGTAGTTGAAGAGCATGAACGCCACCTTGGCCGCGATGAACAGGAGCACCGTCAGCAGGTAGAAGCGCAACAGGTAGCTAACTCTGCATCTCATGTAGTTTCTTGTAATAGCCGTCGATGGCCAGCAGGTCGTCGTGGGTGCCACGCTCCACGATACGTCCGTCGTGCAGGACGCATATCTCGTCGGCATTCTTGATGGTGCTCAGACGGTGGGCAATGGCCACGGTGGTGCGCGTCTTCATCAGTCGTTCCAGCGCATCCTGCACCAGCCGCTCGCTCTCGGTGTCGAGGGCTGACGTGGCCTCGTCGAGAATCAGGATGGGCGGGTTCTTCAGAATGGCACGGGCGATGGACACGCGCTGGCGCTGACCGCCGGAGAGACGGCCGCCACGGTCGCCGATATTGGTGTCGAAGCCATGCTCTGACTGGGTTATAAAGTCGTAGGCATTGGCTATGCGGGCGGCCTCTTCTATCTGCTCCTGTGTGGCGTTGTCCACGCCAAAGGAGATGTTGTTCCTAAAGGTATCGTTAAAGAGGATGGCCTCCTGGTTAACGTTACCAATGAGCTGCCGCAGGTCATGGATGCCCAGGTCGCGGACGTTGATGCCGTCAATGAGCACCTCACCCTCCTGCACATCATAGTAGCGGGGGATGAGGTCTACGAGCGTTGACTTGCCTGAACCGCTCTGGCCGACAATGGCTATGGTCTGTCCCTTGTGAATGGTGAGGTTGATGCCGCGCAGCACCCACTGCTCACCATACCTGAAGCTGACGTTGCGGAACTCTATCTGGTGCTCAAAACTGCGGAGACGGCGCGGCTGCGACGGTTCCTTGATGGTGTTTTCGGCCATCAGTATCTTGTCGATGCGCTCCATCGAGGCCAGACCCTTGGGGATGTTATAGCCGGCCTTTGAGAACTCCTTCAGCGGGTTGATGATGGAGTAGAGGATGACCATGTAGTAGATGAACGTCGGACCGGTGATGGTCTGGTTGTTGAGCACCAGCACACCGCCGAACCAGAGCACAATGACAATCATGACCGTACCCAGGAACTCTGACATGGGATGAGCCGACGACTGGCGGATATTGACCTTCATCAGGTCGTCACGGTAGTTGGAGTTGATGCGGTCGAACCGGCGGTTCATCTTCTCTTCGGCACAGAAGGCCTTGATGATACGCAGACCGCCGAGGGTCTCCTCTACCTGGCTCATGGTGTCGCTCCACAGGGCCTGGGCCTTCACCGACTGTGCCTTCAGGCGGCGCCCTACGAGTCCCATGAACCAGCCCATAATAGGCACGATGACGAGGGTGAAGAGCGTCAGTTGCCAGGAGATGAATATCAGCGTGGCGAAATAGGCAACGATGAGCACGGGGTTCTTGAAGAGCATCTCCAGGCTGGACATGATGCTGTTTTCCACCTCCTGCACGTCGCCGCTCATGCGGGCAATGATGTCGCCCTTGCGCTCCTCGCTGAAGAAACCTAAGGGCAGCGATGTAATCTTGCGGTAAAGCTGGTTGCGTATGTCACGGACAACGCCGGTGCGGATGGGCACGATGCAGGCCGACGTCAGGAAGTAGGCACCGGTCTTCAGGAAGGTGGTCACGGCCAGGAACAGGCCTATGAACAGCAGGGTCGTGGTGGGGCCGAAGTCGGCAATGAGACCGTTGACGGTGTAGTTCAGGTTGTTCATCAGCACTGCCTGGGCATTGCCCCAGTCCCAGGCCATCAGCTCTGTGGCTGCCTCGGCCTCACCCGTCTGGAACAGTATCTGCAGGATGGGGATGAGGGCGGCAAACGAGAAGATATTGAGCACCGCCGACAGGATGTTGAACACCACCGACAGCACTAAGTATTTCTTATAGGGCGGCACAAACCGCCGCAGCACTTGCAGGAACTCTTTCATACCTCCTCGCCCAAAAGTGTAGCACTGGTACTGCCGGTAATCCTGACACGCACGGTCTCGCCGATATGGTGGCTGCCCTTGTCGAACACCACCATCTTATTCTGCTCCGTACGGCCGCAGAGCTGCTGGCGCGAGCGCTTGGAGAAGCCCTCTACCAGCACATCGAACTCATGCCCCTCGTCCTTCTTGTTCTGCAGGGCCGATATCTCGGTCTGCAGGGCAATCAGCTCGTTCAGGCGGCGTATCTTCACCTCCTCAGGCACATCGTCGGGCAGGTGCTTTGAGGCGTAGGTGCCCGGGCGCTCGGAGTACTTGAACATAAAGGCGGAGTCGTAGCCCACCTCGCGCATCAGACTCAGCGACAGCTGATGGTCCTCCTCCGTCTCTGAGCAGTAGCCGACGAAGATGTCGGTAGACAGGCCGCAGTCGGGAATGATGCGGCGGATGGCTGCCACACGGTCCAGGTACCACTCGCGGGTGTACTTGCGGTTCATCAGTTTCAGGATGCGGTCGGAGCCGCTCTGCACCGGCAGGTGGATGTGGCGGCACACGTTGGGCATGTCGGCGATGACCTGGAGCGTCTCGTCGCTCATGTCCTTCGGGTGGCTCGTGGTAAACCGCACCCGCATCTCGGGCACGGCCTCAGCCACCAGGCGCAGCAGCTGTGGAAAACCCGTTCCTCGCTCCTCGAACCAATAACTATTGACATTCTGCCCCAGCAGCGTCACCTCCTTGAAGCCACGGTCGCGCAGGTCGCGCACCTCACGGAGGATACTCTCCACGTCGCGGCTGCGCTCACGGCCACGGGTATAGGGCACTATGCAGTAGTGGCAGAAGTTATTGCAGCCGCGCATGATGCTCACGAAGCCGCCAATCTTGTGGCCCAGCCCTATGCGCTGCGGCACCACGTCGCGGTAGGTCTCAGTGGTCGACAACTCAATGTTAATGGCCTTATGGCCCGTCTCGGCCTGAGCCACGAGGTCGGGAAGCGACAGATAGGCATCGGGACCGGCCACGAGGTCGGCACCGTGTTTCTCCAACAGATCCTCCTTTACGCGCTCGGCCATGCAGCCCAGCACGCCGATGATGAGCCGGCCGCGCTTGCGGCGCTCGGCATCGAGGGCCTCTAACCGGCGGTATATCTTCTGCTCGGCATTGTCGCGCACGGAGCAGGTGTTCAGCAGCACACAGTCGGCCTGACCGATGTCGTCGGTCGTCTCATAGCCGGCCATCTGCATCACGGAAGCCACGACCTCCGAATCGGCCACGTTCATCTGGCATCCGTAGGTCTCAATAAACAATTTCTTCATCTATACATCTTAAATTTGCGCGCAAAGGTACGAAGAATTGGGTGAATACACAAATAAAAACTACTAAATGATTCTAATAAGTTTTCACGTATCAGGTTTATTTTGTACCTTTGCACGCACTAACTGATAACCAATGACACCAAACATCACAAAAGCAGACATCGGCAAGGAATTGCGCGACTACACGATGATTACCATCGCCATGGTAAGCTACGCCATCGGATGGGGTATCTTCCTGCTGCCCAACAACATCACCACGGGCGGCGTGGCCGGCGTATCGTCTATCCTCTTCTGGGCCACGGGCATCCCCGTACAGGCCAGCTACTTCGTCATCAACGGCGCGCTCCTGGCTGCTGCACTGAGAATCCTCGGCTGGCGCTTCTGCGTGAAGACCGTCTTTGCCGTAACGGTTCTGACGTTGAGCATCGGCGTGGTATCGTCACATTACCATGCCCACCTGCTGGCCGACCAGCCGTTCATGGCCGCCATCATCGGCGCCGTCTTCTGCGGCTGCGGCGTGGGCCTGGGCTTGTCGAGCAATGGCTCAACAGGCGGTACCGACATCATTGCCGCCATCATCAACAAGTACCGCGACGTCAGCCTGGGACGTGTCATCCTCATCTGCGACGTCGTCATCATCAGCAGCTCATGGCTCGTGCTGCACGACTGGGAGAAGGTTATCTACGGCTACGTGGTGCTCTACGTCACCGCCTTCTGTATTGACCAGGTGGTAGAGTCGGCACGCCGTTCGGTGCAGTTCTTTATCATCAGCGACAAATATCAGGAGATAGGCGAGCGCATCAACCGCGAACCCCATCGCGGCTGCACCGTCGTCGATGCCCAGGGCTTCTACTCGGGCAAGGATGTGAAGATGCTCTTCGTACTGGCCAAGCGCCGCCAGAGCGACCTGATCTTCCGCATCATCAATGAGGTAGACCCTCATGCCTTCGTCTCGCAGAGTGCCGTCATCGGTGTCTATGGCGAGGGCTTCGACCATTTCAAGGTCCGCACCAAGAAAGCCAAAGCCAGCGAATAGACTATGGAACTAATCAAAGATAAGAAATTCGGTGGCGAGCGTCCGCTCTTCGCCACCCACGACCTCCGACTGGAGAACATCACCATCACCGATGGCGAGAGCGGCATCAAACAGTGTCAGCGCATGGAAGCCTACAATTGTAAGTTCTACGGCAAATACCCGTGGTGGCACGTCGACGGCGCCCTCATCGACAACTGCTATTTTGCGCTGGACTCACGGTCGGCCATCTGGTACACCAACAACCTGCGCATGACCAACACCCGCATCGACGCACCAAAGTTCTTCCGCGAGATGAAGAACGTGGAACTGGAGAATGTCCAGATTACTGATGCCGACGAGACCTTCTGGCGCGTGGACGGTCTCCGTCTGAAGAACGTCAAGCTGCATGGCGGCACCTACCCCTTTATGTTTTCGAAGAACATCTTCGTCGACGGTCTGGAGAGCGACTCGAAGTACGTGTTCCAGTACTGTAAGAACGTAGAGGTACACAACGCCAAGATACTGACCAAGGACTCCTTCTGGGAGTGTGAGAACGTCACCGTCTACGACTCCGTGCTCGACGGCGAGTACCTGGCCTGGCACTCCAAGAACGTCAGACTGGTGAACTGCCACCTGGCCGGCGAACAGCTGCTCTGCTACACTGACAACCTGGTGCTGGAGAACTGCACCTTCGACCCTATGTGCGACCGCGTGTTCGAATACTCGACGGTGGAGGCCGACATCCGCGGGCACATCGAGAACATCAAGAACCCCACCTCGGGCCATATCGTGGCCGACAGCATCGGCTCAATCACCATCGACGAGAATGTGCGGCAGCCGAATAACTGCGAAATTAGAGTTAGGAGTTAGGAGTTAGAAATTAGGAGTTGGGAGTTATGAAGTACGATTTCGATGAAGTGACGGAGCGACGCGGGACTGACTGCGTGAAATGGGACGAGAGCGCTGCTGAGGACGTGATTCCCCTCTGGGTGGCCGACATGGACTTCCGGGCTGCACCGGCCATACAGGAGGCACTGCGCCGCCGTCTGGAGCACGGCGTGTTTGGCTACAGCATCGTGGGCGACGACTACTACAACGCCGTCATCTCATGGTTCCACCGCCGCCACCAGTGGACCGTCAACCGCGAGGAAATACTCTATACCACGGGCGTGGTGCCTGCCATGTCGGTAGCCATCAAGGCACTGACCATGCCCGGCGAGCGCGTGCTCATCCTGTCGCCCGACTACAACTGCTTCTTCTCCTCCATCCGCAACAACGGCTGCGAGGTGCTGGAGAGCGTGTTGCTCTATACACCCCTCAGCAACAGCTTCGAGGTTGACTGGCAGGACTTCGAGGCGAAATGCGCCGACGAGAAGACCACCGTCTTCCTGCTCTGCAACCCTCACAACCCCACAGGGCGCGTCTGGACAAAGGCCGAACTGCTGCGCATGAACGATATCTGCCTGAAGCATGGCGTCAGGGTGGTGAGCGACGAGATACACTGCGAGCTCACGATGCCCGGGCACCGCTTCCAGCCCTTTGCGGCATGCAGCGAACAGTGCCGGCAGAACAGCGTCGTGCTGAACTCGCCCACAAAGGCGTTCAACATTGCCGGTCTGCAAATAGCCAACATCATCTGCGCACAGCCGGAATGGCGCCGCCGCATCGACCGCGCCATCAACATCAACGAGGTGTGCGATGTCAACCCCTTCGGACCTGTTGCCCTGAAGGCGGCTTATAATGAGAGTGAGGAATGGCTCGACGCACTGAACCGGTATCTGTGGGACAACTACTTGGCCCTTTGCGATTTCTGTGCCAGGAACCTGCCCCAGTGGCACGTCTGCTCGCTGGAGGGCACCTACCTGCCGTGGATAGACATCACGGCTACCGGCATGACCGCCCAGCAATATGCCGACCGTCTCATGCAGAAGGCACGGGTATGGGTGAACCCCGGCACCATGTACGGCCCTACGTCGGGCGAGGGCTATATCCGCCTGAACATTGCCTGCCAGCGCAGCCGTCTCACAGAAGCGCTGCAGCGCATAGCCGACTGCCGTTAAGCCGACTGCTGTCAGCGCGCCGGCTCTACGTAACTGTCAAGCAGCGCCAGATAGCGCTCCCTGAAGTCCTGCCACCGGTAATATGGTGCCATGCCCGACGGCAGCGGCAGCGTGGCCTCGTCCTCGTTCAGCAGCACCTTGAACAGAATGTCCTTGTCCTGGGCATGGCGGCGATAAAACACAAACTGTATATTGGCTGCCATGGGGAATATCCTGTAGTTGCGCCAACCCTTTTCAGCCAACTGCTCGAAGTCGCCTATCGTCTGACCGAAGTTGTTCAGGTCGAGCAGACAGACCAGCGGCAGCACCATCGTCTCATGGCCAAAGCGCAGCGAGGCACCGGGCTTCTCCAGCCGGATACAACTGTCGGCCTCAAGAATGATGCGGCGCAGCAGATTACGCTGCGAGAAAGGCTGCTGACCGCCGTTCAGCGGACAGAAGCCGAAGCAGCCATAGAAGCGGGCATTCTCCTTCAGCCAGTTTTCATATATCTCTTCGTCGGTGAAAATGTCGTACAGCGTCATACGCTGACGCAGTTCGGTATTCTGTATGCTGGAAGCCACCTTGAAGAAGGTATAGCCAAACCGCTGCACATTGACCCATTGGTCAATATATTGCTCGTCGCTGATGAGCCGCTGCAGCACCGCCTTTGAGCGGTCATGACGCTGACAGAACGCCATATAAGGCCCCGCCACCTCAGGCGCTGTGTTGCGGGCCCATAGCACGGGGTCACCCTGATTCATGTAGTACATATCATGCTGACTGGCATCATGGGTTATCCGCAACTTCGGATTCAGAACCAGCAGCTGCTGCAGGGCATTCTCCATTGACAGGATGCAGCGTATCACCACCGTACTCTTGGCATCAACGGGTGCATCACCCTGAAACACCTCCGGGAACCGCTGGTACATACGCTCAGCAATCTGCCGGTGCTGCCTGGCACCCAAGGGTGTCAGTTCGCCTAAACGCAGATGGGCATCCTGACGAATCGTCGCTAAACGCTCCAGAACGGTACGGCCCAGGGGTGTCAGCAGGCGAAGCGAGTCGGCACGGCGCAACACGTTATAGGGGTAGTCATACTCGTAGGCATTAGCCAGATAGCGCGAGCCATGCCGCCCATAGTGGCTGATGTAAAACGGCTTCATGCCGACGGGCGCTGGTGTCAGACGGTTTTGCGGACCTCGGTATGCCATCAGGTTGCTGGCAGAGAGGTGAACGTTACGCTTAATCTCTTCCCGCGCCGACTGTGCCAGCACGCCGGAAGCAAAACATGCCAAAAGGAAAAATACCGTAACTCTTCTCATCATTATCTTTTTTCGTTTCAAAACACAGCGGAACCGACCCTATTGTGTTCCTACTGTGTTCCGTACTTTTTGCGACAAAGATACGAATTAATTTCTTTATGGCAAAAGAAAAATCCATTTTATTTTGTCACTTTGCAAATAATCTGTGTCTTTGCACCCGACCCAGAGTAGCCCCGTCGCTTGGCTTGAAGAGACGCTTGCCAGAGCAAAAAGGGCGAGAGGGTCAAATCTTATTGGAAAAGGACGTTTACGCAACGCGATGCAAGACACTTTGGCTTTGCCGAAGGTACGGAACTTCGCCGAAGGTACGGAAATGAAAAGAAAAACGAGGTTTTCTTTTGCATTTCCACCGACTTTTCGTATCTTTGCAAAAAAATTGGGACGCTTATGGCTAAAAACTTAAAATGGCAAGATGACTACTGGCTGCTGCTCATGCAGATTTTCCTTCAGAAGCCTGTAGGGATGAAGCCTACCTACTGCCGTGAGATGGTATCACTGGCGCTCGAACTGCATATCCCACCTCAGGTCCTGAAAGACAAGATGAAGGAACTGGCACGGCTGGACACGCCACGCATAGAGCGCATCTGGGAAACCTATAACAACAAGCCCCAAAAACTGGCACGGGCAGTCCGGCTGCTACGCGAGATGAAAGGCTTCGGACAGGCCTCCCTCTTCTATGAGGGCGTGGAGACGAACGAGACATGGGAGAAAGACTGGCAGCCAGTGGCAGGAAACACACGCCTGACGCCCGTCATGCTTATACTGGTGCTCGACCTGTATTTCCGTCTGACACCGGCCACCATGGTCACTGAGACACCAGAGGTGAAGGAGTTGTCGATAATGCTGAAAATCAGTACCGAGGATATTGTGGAAGTGATGGACATCTACCTGCATTGCGACCCCTACCTGAACCGCCGTGACGTTATCATGAACCCGCTGCTGCAGCCCTGCCTCACCATCTGGCAACGCTACGGCAACGGTGACACAGAGGAACTGGCCAAACTGGCCGAAGACCTGAAAGCTTACTACTTATGAATCAAGGTCAGATACAAGAACAGCGCCAGGAGCAACGGCTTACCCAGACTCTTTCCCAGCAACAGCTGTTGGTTACCCAACTGCTGGAACTGCCTATCACCCAGCTGCAGGACCGCGTCAACACTGAGATGAACGACAACCCGGCCCTGGAGACATCGGCAGAGTTTCCTGACGACCCGGATTTCCCTGAGAGCGCGGAATACGGCGATGCCCCTGAGACCACCGATGACTTTGACACCCTGCGCGACCGTGAAGACCGCCAGTCGGCACTTGACGAAGCCCTGCAGAGCATAGGGCGCGACGACGAAGAGCTGCCCGTCTACCAGGGCGGTAGCAACCTTGGCGACGAACGCGAGGAGATGGTGTATGGCGAGACGCTGTCGTTCTACGACCAGCTGAAAGAGCAGATGCAACTGCTGCTGCTCACCGACCGCGAGCGCGACATCATGGAGTATCTGATAGGCTCGCTCGACAACGACGGCCTGCTACGGAAACCGCTCGACAACATTAGCGACGAGCTGGCCGTCTATCACAACATTGACGCCACAACCGCAGAAATTGAGCAGGTGCTCAAGAAACTGCAGCAGACGGATCCCGCCGGCATTGGCGCACGCACCCTGCAGGAGTGCCTGCTGCTACAGATTCAACGGCGCGAGGACTCGCGGGTAAAGACCCTGATGCAGACCGTCATTGCCGACTACTTCGACGCCTTCACAAAAAAACACTGGCAGCGCATCAAGGCCGCCCTCCGCTTAAGCGACCTGCAGGCCGAGACCCTTTTCGGCGAGCTGCGGCGCCTGAACCCCAAACCGGGTGCCGCCATGGGTGAGGCCGTGGGGCGCAGCATGCAGCAAATAACGCCCGACTTCATCATCGACACCCACGACGACGGCAGCATCACCTTCACACTGAACCAGAGCGAACTGCCGGAGCTGCAGGTGTCGCAATCGTTTGCCGATTCGATGAAGGAATACCAGAAAGCCGGCGACCACCTGACACGGCAGACCAAAGAAGCACTGCTCTACATCAAGAAAAAAGTGGACGCCGCACAGAGCTTCATAGAGGCCCTGCGCATGCGCCGCCACACGCTGACGGTCACCATGCAGGCCATCATACAACTGCAGCGCCAGTTCTTTCTCGACGGCGACGAAGCGTCACTGCGCCCCATGATACTGAAGGATGTGGCCGAGCGCACAGGACTGGACATCTCAACCATATCGCGCGTCAGCAATTCCAAATATGCCCAGACGCGCTGGGGCACCTTCCCGCTGCGCCACTTCTTCAGCGACAGTTACACTACCGGTCAGGGCGAAGAACTGTCAACACGCCAGATTAAGGCGGCACTACGCGACATGATTGAGAACGAAGACAAGAACAAGCCCCTGAGCGACGATGCGCTGACACGCCTGCTGGCCCAGCGAGGGTACGACATTGCCCGGCGCACAGTAGCCAAATATCGCGAACAATTAGGAATACCCGTTGCGAGACTGAGAAAATGACAAGAGAAAAGCAAATTATACTGACGGCAAGAGTGGTGAGCATGGTGTTCACACCCTTCTACCTGCCAATACTGGGACTGACGGCACTGTTCTTCCTGAGCTATCTGCGCCAGTATGAGCCAGCCTATAAGTTCTTTGTGCTTGCCGTGGTCTATATCTTTACCATCCTGCTGCCAACGTTTCTCATCCACCTCTACCGGCGCTACCAGGGCTGGTCGCTCATTGAACTGGGCATCAAGGAGCGCCGCGTCGTGCCATACCTGATATCCATCCTGTGCTACTTCACCTGTCTGCACATCATGGAACAGATGCACATCCCCTACTTTATGCGCAGCATCGTGGCCTCAGCACTCATCATCCAGATAGTCTGTGCCCTGATTAATGTGTGGTGGAAGATATCCACCCACACGGCAGCCATCGGCGGCGTGGCAGGTGCCATCTATGTCTTCTCCGAGGTGTTCCGATTCAACCCTACGTGGTGGACATGCCTCGTACTTATCATTGCCGGCATACTGGGCAGCAGCCGTATGATTCTGCGCCAGCACACGCTCTCGCAGGTGGTCACGGGGTTCCTCGTCGGCATTGTCTGTGCCATTGTCGGGATTGTGTACTTATAAAACAGAGATAATATATGGATCCACAAGTAAGCATTATCATGGGCAGCACCAGCGACCTGCCCGTCATGGAGAAAGCCTGCAAGCTGCTCGACGAGCTGCAGGTACCGTTTGAGGTCAACGCCCTCTCAGCCCACCGCACACCAGAGGCCGTCGAGCAGTTTGCACGCTCGGCAAAGGGACGCGGCCTCAAGGTCATTATCGCCGCTGCCGGCATGGCTGCCGCCCTGCCCGGCGTCATTGCCGCCAGCACCACCCTGCCCGTCATCGGCGTGCCCATCAAGGGTATGCTCGACGGTCTGGACGCCATGCTCAGCATCATCCAGATGCCCCCGGGCATACCTGTTGCCACCGTCGGTGTGAACGGTGCCCAGAACGCTGCCATCCTGGCTGTTGAGATGCTGGCCTTAGGCGACGGGCAGATAGCCCAGCGTCTCGCTGACTACAAGGCCGGTCTGAAGGCCAAGATTGAGAAGGCCAACAAGGAATTAGCAGAAATCAAGTATGAGTACAAGACGAATTAGCAGTGTCGCCCATGTGGGCAACATCGCTATCGGTGGCCCGAACCCCATCCGCATACAGTCGATGGCCACCACCGATACCAACGACACCGAGGGGTGTGTGGCCCAGGCCAAGCGCATTATCGATGCCGGCGGCGAGCTGGTGCGGTTCACCACACAGGGCACCCGTGAGGCTGAGAACATGAAGAACATCTCGGCACGGCTGAAGGCTGACGGCTACACGCAGCCCTTGGTGGCCGATGTCCACTTCACCGCCCACACCGCCGATGTGGCCGCACAGTACTGTGAGAAGGTGCGCATCAACCCCGGCAACTATGTTGACCCCGGCCGCACGTTCAAGCACTTGGAGTACACCGACGAGGAATATCAGGAGGAGCTGCAGAAGATTGAGGCACGGCTCGTACCTTTTATTAATATCTGCAAGGCCCACCACACCGCCGTCCGCATCGGCGTGAACCACGGCTCACTCTCCGACCGCATCATGTCGCGCTATGGCGACACACCTGAGGGCATTGTAGAGAGCTGCATGGAGTTTCTCCGCATCTTCCGGCGCGAACAGTTCGACGACGTGGTCATCTCCATCAAAGCCAGCAACACCGTGGTGATGGTACAGTCGGTCCGCCTGCTGGTCAAGGCCATGGACCGTGAGGACATGCACTACCCGCTGCACCTTGGCGTCACCGAGGCCGGCGAGGGCGAGGACGGCCGCATCAAGTCGGCCGTGGGCATCGGCGCCCTGCTGACCGAGGGCATCGGCGACACCATCCGCGTGTCGCTCTCCGAGGAGCCGGAGTGCGAGATTCCCGTTGCCCGCAAACTGGTAGACCTCTCGCGAAGCCTCCCCCTACCCCTCCAAAAGGAGGGGAGTCAGGAGCGGATGTGGATTGAGGGCGATACGCTGCATCTCTATATTGATGCGCCTGACTGGGAGACACTGCAACTGAAAGCCGCCATGGCCGCCTCTTCGACGCTTATCGACCGCAAGGCTACCGAGGTAGAGATACATTCACCGAGTTATTCTCCCCTCCTTTTGGAGGGGTTGGGGGGTGCTCTCCTGCAGGCCGCCCGCGTGAAGTTCACCAAGACGGAGTATATCTCCTGTCCCGGCTGTGGCCGTACGCTCTACAACCTTCAGGACACCATCCAGCGCATCAAGGCGGCCACGAGCCATCTGGTAGGCTTGAAGATAGGCATCATGGGCTGCATCGTCAACGGTCCGGGCGAGATGGCCGATGCCGACTACGGCTACGTTGGTGCCGGACGCGGGAAGATTTCTCTTTACAAAGGCAAGGAGTGTGTGCTCAAGAACATACCCGAGGAGGAGGCCGTAGAACGGCTTCTGCAACTCATTGACAACGACACCAAAAACTCTTGATACTGAAATGATGGAGCCCACCGGTTTGGTGGGCTCCATCATTTTATCCTATCGTACCAACACCTTGCGCTGGTTCTTGATATAGATGCCCCTGACAGGCTGACTGACTCGCTGGCCCTGCAGGTTGTAGTAGACATCGGGGGCGGCGTCAGGCAGGCGGTTGACCGCCGACTGTATGCCGCTGACGGCATGCTTGGGCTTGTAGGCACTGAGCAGGCGGTGGACATAATAGCTCTTGTTGCCAGGCATCTCGATGCTGAGCGAGGTGTGGTCGCTGTCGCCCATGTAGAAGTGTGTCTGGGCGTTGGCAGCGTCGTAGACGGCACTGCCGCTGTCTGAGCCTACCAGATAGGTGTGCTGCACGATGGTGCCTTCGGTAGCCGCTAACTCTGCCTGGAAGTCGTTGTTGGCATTCATGCCATAGCCCAGGAAGTAGAAATAGTAGTTTGACGCCGTGCTGCTGAAGGTGACACCGTCGTAGAGGCTGACGGCCTTGCCACTGGTCTTGGAGCGGTACCACTCCAGTTTACCTGTTCCCTCAAAGCCTTTGATGGTAGAGGTGCTGGCCAGTTTCTGCCAGCCGCCAAGGGGTTCCTGGTCGGCTGTGAAGTCGATGGCCATGGTCTGCTCGTATGGGCCGTTGGCAGGCACGCAGGCATAATAGTCGGCACCAGTGGCATCGGTGGCCTTCAGGGTGATGCCGGCAGCGGCCATACCCGTGACGGTGACCTCTGCCGTGCCGTCGGCGGCCATGGTGGTTGTCAGTCCCGTAAACGGCTCGTTAGCGGCATCGGTGGCACTGACGGTGGTGATGGGCTGACCGTTGAGCGTTGCTAACTGGTAGACGGGCTCATAGTCGCCGCTGCCGTTCTGTCGCATCTCTGTCATCTGGGCCGTCATGGCCTTCTCGTGGGAGGCCAGCAGGACGAGCTTCACACTGCTGTTCAGTCCTGAGGGCATGAGTGCCCATTTCTTATAGTCGGTGCTGCCGGAGATGCTGTTGATGTTGGTATCCTCGAAGATGCGCCATACGATGCCGTCGATGTCCATCTGGCGGATGCGGTTGGCGGGCAGGTTGGTGACCTCAATCTTCAGCGTGTTGTCGCCCTCGTGTACCAGTCCCTGACAGTCGAGGACATAGGGTACCGACCAGGCACAGCCGATATATTCGCCATTTACCCACACACGGGCACTCTCGCGCACATCGCCGAGGTCCAGGCGGAAGCCGCCGGTGGCGGTCTGCATCTGCTGGGGCGTCACGGTGAAGGTGGTCTCATAGATGCCTGTTCCCATCAGGCGGGCAGTCTCAGCATCGAGGGTTTCCCAGGTCTGAGGACCGTCCAGTTCGTAGCTCTTTCCGGCCATCTGGGGATAGCTGTCGTCGGTGAACGAGAGGCGCCACCGGCCGTCTAACTTGACCGCCGTCATCTCCTGCACAGGCTGTGGGGCACTGCCCGACGTCGTGGCGGCATCGAAGGTCTGCAGGATGACCGACTGTCCTGACTTCAGACCGACATAGACCCGTGAGCCGTCGGTGGCGGCATCGGCAATGGCACCTGTCAGCGGGTTGAACTGCACGACGCTGGCAAAGGGCACGGCCAGCTCGGTGTAGCCCTCCACGTCTTTGTCAGAGAGGTTGACGATGAAATAATGATAGCCGGCGGCATGGCGACGCCGAATCATCTTCAGTCCCAGACTGGTGCGCAGCGACTCGCCCTTGACATTGAGTGCGCCCAGCGTCTCGTCCTTATAGTCGTAGACGATGGTGGCTCCCTGGGCGGCAAGGGCGTCGAGGTGGCTCTTCACGCTGTCGGGCAGGTTGGTGCTGACGGGCACCACCAGCGCCTTGTAGCGCGTACCGGCAGCCGTCTGCAACTGTCCGTCGGTGTAGGTAGTGGTCATCAGATGCCGCTCGCTGGTGTAGTCGCAGTCCAGTCCTGCTGCCTCTATGGCGTTGACACACTTGGCCAGTTCGCTCATGCGGGTGTCCATGTGGTTAATGTCGAACTGCACCATGCGGTTGGCAAAATCGCCCGTCTTCTTGTGCATGGCGTAGGCAAAAGGGGCGTAGACCAGCAGGTCGTTGTCGGGCTGTCCCATCTGCAGGAAACTCTGCACCCGCTCGATGTACTTCATCAGCTGCGGAGCGTCGCGCCAGATGCTGTTGGTGGGACTCATGTCGACGGCGGCATAGAATTTCCATCCCGGCCAGGCAGCCTCCTGTGGCGAGTAGGCCGTGCCGTGGAACAAGACGTGGTTGACGCCGGCCACGAAGAGCTGGTCGAGTTCGGGCTTCATCTGCGACAGCGACGAGCGGAAATGTTCCGTGAGCCACGTCATCGACTCGCTCGACACCAGCGGCTTGCCGGTGATGTGGGCAGCGCTCGAGGCGTATTTCAGCGTGGGCAGACTGCTCAGGGCCTGCATGGTGAAACCGTCGTCGCGGCGCAATCCCTTGATGCCGAAGTCTGACAGATAAAAGCTCTCTATCTCAGGGATGTCGGCAGCAGCGTAGAGGTCTATCAGGTTGCCAGGCGACCCGTGGGCCTGGTTGCGGGTGGTGGCCCCGTGGCTGTGTGCCCAGGCCGTCCACTGCTCGGTGAAGTTATGGAGCAGCATGTCGGAGAGCGTCTGGCGGTAGTCGGCCAGCACCTGCTGGTCTTTGTCGAGGAGCTTGTCCATGACGGTCTCCAACTTGTAGCCTCGGTATTTCTCGAACTGTGCAAACATGTCGCGTGTCCAGTCGGCACCCGATATCTCGTAGGAGTCGTTGAAGTAGGAACGGGGGAAGACGTTGCCGCCAGCCTCATAGCGCTTGTCAAACCAGGCCAGGTAGTTCTTCACAGCCTCGGCATCGAAATGGTCGAGGACGTTGCCCTCACTGCCCGGCGACGGACGCTTCACCTGCATCACCCCGGTCTGGCAGTAGACGGCAATGATGCGCCAGTCGCCTGCCGGAGCCGTCCACTTCACCTTCCTGCTATCCACCAAGTTAGTCAGGTCGGTCATGGTGCCGTCGTTACCCTTCTGCGGATAGGCCAGGACGCGCTGCAGCGTGCCGCTGCCGGCCAGGGTGACGGTCTTCTCGCTGATGCCGTCGCCGGTCAGTTTCGTGTCCTCGGTGACAAGTTTGCTGGCCGACTCGGCGGCTTTCACCATCGGACCGCCGAAGGGCCATCCCGTGCCGGTGGTCATGTCGATGTCGATGCCATTGAGCGTACCCTGCTCCTTGGCATACTTCAGCATGTTAAGCCACTGCTGACTGAGGAAGCTGATGTTTTTCGACGCATTGCCCTTCACACCGTAGATAGGTGTAATCTCCAGCGTGCCGATGCCCGCCTGGGCATACTGCTCAATGTTCCACTTCAGGTTGGCCTCGTCAACGGCAGAACCCAGCCACCACCAGCGGCTGCCAGCCTTGGTCTCGTTCTTCACCTCAGGCCATGCCGGCTGTGCGGCCACATCGGCCACAGCGGCCGTCAGCAGTACGGCGACTGCCATAGTCCATAATCGTTTCATGTGCTTTAGGTTAGTAGTTTGTTGTGTCGTTTAGGAGAAAGCGGCGGCCTCGGCAGCGGCGATGATATCCTCGCGCGACTGCTCTTGCGGCGTGGCCGTGATGTCGCTCAGGTCGAACTCATCGTCGGCTGGCTCAGCGGCCTCATGGGGCCTATGGGGCTCATAGGGCTCATGGGGCTCATGGGCCTCATGGGCCTCATAAGCCTGCTCCTGGTGAATAACGAAGTCCTGCTCCTGTTCGGTCGAGGGAACAGCCATGGTGGGCTCCTCCTCCATCTTCGTGCGCTCGCTCTTGGCGGCGAAGATGGCATCGATGAACTGGGGCTCGCGCTTCAGGCGCTTCAATGTGGCCTCTGACGCCAGCTGCTGGGCCTCCTTCTTAGAGAAGCCCTTGCCGGTCTCACCGGCAACGCCCTCCATGAAGACCTGGAAGCTGAAGACGGGCGAACCGCTCTCCTTGTCCTTCTCCTGTTTCTGCATACGGTACTCCAGCCGGACGCGGTTCTTCTGGCTCCACTCCAGGAGCTTCGACTTGAAGTTCACCTCCTTATAGGCTACCTTGTCGATGTTGATGACACGGGCCAGGATGCGCTTCTCAAGGAACCGCATGACGGCAGCATAGCCCTGGTCCAGGTAGATGGCTCCCACCAGTGCCTCAAAGGCATTGCCGGCCATGTAACTGTTGTGCGAGTTGCTGTGTCCCGACGAGAGTATGAGCCGTGTCAGCCCCATCTCTTCGGCCAGTTTTCCCAACGTGTCGCGACTGACAAGTTTGGAGCGTGTGTTGGTCAGAAAACCCTCGCGCTTGCCAGGGAAGTGCTCATAGACAATGTGTCCGACGGCAGCATCCAGCATGGCATCGCCCAGAAACTCCAGCCGCTCGTTGTTCAGGGGCTTGCCTTTCTCATTGCGGCGTCCCACACTCTTGTGCATCAGTGCCTGTTTATAGTAACTGATGTTGTCGGGATAGAAGCCCATGATGTCGTAAAGAGAAGAAAAAAGCTCCTTCTCCTCGCGGAAAGGGAGCCTTAAACGTGCTATAATGTCCTTAAGCCTCATACTTCTTGAAGACGACACAGGCATTGTGGCCACCGAAACCGAAGGTGTTCGACAGACCGGCACGTACCGTGCGCTGCTGTGCCTTGTTGAAGGTGAAGTTCAGGTTATAGTCTATCTCAGGATCATCGTCACCCTCCTCGTGGTTGATGGTGGGCGGCACAATATCGTTCTTGACGGCCAGGACGGTGACCATGGCCTCGACAGCGCCGGCAGCACCCAGCAGGTGACCCGTCATCGACTTCGTTGACGAGATGTTCAGCTTGAAGGCTGCATCGCCGAAGACCTCCTTGATGGCCTTGGCCTCAGAGATGTCGCCGACATGTGTGCTGGTACCGTGTACATTGATATAGTCGATATCCTCAGGCTGCAGCTGTGCATCCTCTAAGGCATTCTGCATGACGAGTTTGGCACCCAGGCCCTCGGGATGAGAGGCGGTGATATGGTGGGCGTCGGCACTCATGCCGGCACCAACCATCTCAGCATAGATCTTGGCACCACGGGCCTTGGCATGCTCCAGCTCCTCCAGGATGAGACAGCCGGCACCCTCGCCCATGATAAAGCCATCACGGCTGGCGCTGAAGGGGCGGCTGGCCTTCTCAGGCTCATCGTTACGGGTAGACAGGGCGTGCATGGCGTTGAAGCCGCCTACGCCGGTAGCGCAGATGGCTGCCTCGGCACCACCGGCAACGATGGCGTTGGCCTTGCCCAGACGGATGAGGTTGAAGGCATCGGCCAGCGCGTTCGACGACGAAGCACAGGCAGAGGCCGTGATATAGTTGGGGCCGTGGAAACCATACTGGATGGAAATCTGGCCGGCAGCGATATCGGCAATCATCTTCGGGATGAAGAAGGGGTTGAACTTAGGACCGTCAGCGGCATGCTGACCATAGTACATCACCTCATCCTCAAAAGTCTTGATACCGCCGATACCAACACCGAAGACCACGCCGATGCGGTTCTTGTCTACCTGCTCCAGGTCCATGCCACAATCGTTGATGGCCTGCTGGGCTGCTATCATGGCTAACTGCGTATAACGGTCCATCTTGCGGGCCTCTTTGCGGTCCAGATAGTCGTTCACGTTGAGGTTTTTCACCTCGCAGCCAAACTTGGTCTTGAATAAAGTTGTATCGAAAAGCGTTATAGGTGCTGCTCCACTGACTCCAGCAAGCAGGTTCTTCCACATCTCCTCAGGAGTGTTGCCGACGGGCGTAACGGCGCCCAGACCTGTTACAACTACTCTTTTTAATTCCATATTTATTGGTAATGTTAGCCCCCTAAGTTCTTAGACATGCCAAGAACTTAGGGGGCTAAGTAAGCAATTTATTTATTTTGAATTCTCCTCGATATAAGCGATGGCGTCACCAACGGTGCCGATCTTCTCAGCCTTATCATCGGGAATAGAAATGCCGAACTCCTTCTCAAACTCCATAATCAGCTCAACGGTATCAAGCGAATCAGCGCCGAGATCGTTAGTGAAGCTTGCTTCGGGCTTAACTTCAGCCTCGTCAACACCCAGTTTGTCTACAATAATTGCCTTTACTTTGCTTTCAATTTCTGACATAATTTTTTAGTCTTTAAAATGTTAATAATTTCTTGCTATCTTGAAAAAATTTACGGCTTCGCGCCGAAATCGGGTGCAAAGTAACACATTTTCCGTCAGTTACGCAAATTTTTTTTAGAAAAAGTGACGACCGGTTGCACAATCGGGGTGCAATTGTGCATAAATCGGAGCATTTTCAGTGTATTTTGTACGCTTATTTTGCAAATTAAAATGAAAAACTGCACTTTTTTGTTGCAGAAGTCAAAAACTTTCTGTAGCTTTGTAGCCTAAAACCAATTATCATATTATGTCATTCACAGAACAAGCAAATAAGATATTCAATCAGGCCATCAGCGACTACCACCTGACGGACAATGTCGACACGCCTATCAAGAATCCGTACACGAGCGACAGCATAGAGTACCAACTCTACCTGAAGTGCTGGATTGACACCGTTCAATGGCACTTTGAAGACATCATTCGCGACCCGAACATCGACCCCACAGAGGCCTTGACGCTGAAGCGCCGTATCGACCGCTCCAACCAGGACCGTACAGACCTGGTGGAACAGATTGACACCTACTTCCGCCAGACTTACAGCAGCGTCACTCCCCTGCCCGAGGCACGGCTGAACACCGAGAGTCCGGCATGGGCCGTCGACCGCCTGAGCATCCTGGCCCTGAAAATCTACCACATGCAGGAGCAGGTAGACCGTACCGATGCCACCCCCGAGCACCTGCAGCGCTGCCAGGCCAAACTCGACGTACTGAAGGAGCAGCAGGCAGACCTTTCAACAGCCATCGACCAGTTGCTGGAAGACATTGAGGCCGGGCGTATCTACATGAAAGTGTACCGCCAGATGAAGATGTATAACGACCCGTCGACCAATCCTATATTGTATCAGAAGAAGTGAAACGCGAGCACATACTCATCATACGTTTCTCAGCAATGGGCGACGTGGCCATGATGGTGCCGGTGGTCTACTCGTTAGCCACGCAGTACCCCGACATACGCATCACCGTCCTCAGCCGTGGCTTTGCACGCCCTTTCTTTGAGCAACTGGCACCCAACGTCGACTTCATGGAGGCCGACGTGAAGCATGAGTATCACGGCGTCAAGGGGCTCAATGCCCTCTATCGCCGGCTGACGGCCAAGCAGTTTACCAAGATTGCCGACTTCCATAACGTGCTACGCTCAGAATACCTGCGCATGCGCTTCAACATAGGACGTTACCGCGTAGAGCACATTGACAAGCACCGCCGTCAGCGCCGCGCACTGGTGTCTAAAAAAAATAAGGTACGCGTAACCCTGCCAACACCCTTCCAAAACTATGCTGACGTGCTGGACCGCCTGGGCTATCCCGTCAGACTGGAGTTCCACTCCATCTTCCCGGCCGAAGGGGGCGACCTCAGCCTGCTGCCCGCCGCCATCGGCCAGAAGCAGAGCGGCGAGCAGTGGATAGGCGTAGCACCCACGGCCGCTCACCCCGGCAAGTGCTACCCCACAGACCGCATGCGCCAGGTGATAGAACAGCTGACAGCCAAGCACCCCCAGGCCCGCTTCTTCCTCTTCGGCCGCGGCCAGACGGAAGACGAACTCTTCAGTAAGTGGTGTGCCGACATGCCGCAGTGCGTATGGGTAGGCCAGCACTTAGAGAACCTGCAACAGGAACTGATACTGATGAGCCATCTGGATGTCATGCTGTCAATGGACTCGTCAAACATGCACCTGGCATCGCTCACCGGCACGCCCGTGGTCAGCGTCTGGGGTGCCACCCATCCCTGCGCGGGCTTTGTAGGCTGGAACCAGCCGGCAGAAAACACCATCCAGGCCGACCTTGACTGCCGTCCGTGCAGCATCTATGGCAACCGGCGCTGCCGCCGGGGCGACATGGCCTGCATGAACCTGATTCATCCCGAACAAATCACCGAGAGAATAGAACAGATTATTAACCCTAAAACAAAACAACAGTAGACTATGAAAAAGTATGTTTGCAACGTATGTGGCTACGTGTATGACCCCGTAGCAGGCGACCCCGACAGCGGCATCCAGCCCGGTACCGCCTTTGAGGACATCCCCGAGGATTGGGTATGCCCGCTCTGCGGCGTTGGCAAGGACGACTTCGAACCTGCCGAAGACTAACCTGCGTCAGTCTGTGAGTATCAGCTGTTCGGCAAACTTATAGATGACGATGCCGGCCGTGACGCTCACATTCATCGAGTGCTTCGTTCCCAGCTGAGGAATCTCCAGACAGCCATCAGAGGCGTCCACCACTTCCTGGTGGACGCCTTTCACTTCATTACCCAGCACCACGGCATAACGCTGACCGGCAGCGGCATGGAAGCGCTGCAGCTTCGTGGAGTGCTCCACCTGCTCAACGCTGAGGACGGTGTAACCCTGCTGCCGTAACTCACTGACGGCCTCCAGTGCCGTAGGGAAATAGCACCAGCTGACGCTATCCTCAGCCCCCAAGGCCGTCTTGTGGATTTCTGCCGACGGCGGCTGGGCGGTGATGCCACACAGACAGACGGCCTCCACACGGAAGGCATCGGCCGTTCTAAACACACTGCCAACGTTGTGCATGGAGCGCACATCGTCGAGCACGACTATCAAGGGCAGTTTGCTGGCCTCGCGGAACTCCTCGACGGTCAGTCGCTGCATCTCTATTGTTCTTATCTTTCTCATCATTTTCTGCACGAGGATGCAAAGTTACGAAAAAAGCTTATAAAAGCGAAGCGATTTTGGAAGATTAATGCAATTCGGCCTGTAATAAAGGCAATACGGGGAAGAATGAGGAAGTTCACTTTTGGGCAAAAAGCAAATTGGGGAGGATTGGTGAAGGAGTTAGGTTTCTAAATCGTAACCCTGAAAAGCACCTCTCACCGCCCGTTGGTACCCTCCCCGAGATACTCAATCTCGTGGTCCCTCCCTTATTCCGCAAACTGCTACATTTTGCGTAGCGATGGAACCAGCAAAAGATAGTGGTTTTGCAGCTGGAATTAGAAAAACAAGTAAATTTCGTCCTTTTTATTTGTATTTAAACTGATTTGTAAGAAAACATTTGTTCCCTTGCAACAAATTTGTTATATTTGCACACGAAACGCCTATAAATAATAGATTTCTACTAATAAGGAATAAACGCATCAATATATATGAAAAAAGAAGAGTTTCGTACTAATGTGAGGCAAGATAGGGGAACGTCCCTTGATTCGAGTATGTAGTTGATGCAGAAAAAAAACAGTTAATTATGAAAATATTGTCATATAATATAAATCGTTCTACGCAGGAAAAGATAGACAAAATCATGCAGTTCAATGCAGATGTCTTTATTCTTCCAGAAGTGGCTTGTCCTTCTCAAGTAAAGGTTCCAGAAGGGTATAGAATGGAATGGATGGGTAATTATGACTTCAAAGGGCTTGGCGTTATTTGGAAATCGGGAATGAAAGCTGAAATCCCACAATGGTATAACCCCTGTCATCAGTATTTCCTTCCTATCATCATTGAGAATAAGTTAATCATGGCTGCATGGCCTACAAGAACTGATGATAATGCTCCGAAAGATTATCCACAGATTGCAATGGAAACATTGCAGGAATATGCTCCATACTTGAAAGAGTTCCCTACTGTTATCTCTGGCGACATGAACTGTTATAAAGGACAGGCTGGCGAGACAAAGCAATATAGCATTGAGACTATATTCTGCTTTCTGGAAGGTATGGGCTATGTTAGTGCTTATCACCAGAAAACAGGAGAGCTGTTAGGTAAGGAAAGCAAGGCAACTTATTATCATTGGTTTAATGAGAATTCGCCTTTCTTTCTTGACTATACCTTTTCTAATATAGCTATCAAGTCGTATGCACTCTGCGAGTGGGACAAAGAGGTTAGTGACCATGTTGCACAAATGATAGAATTGTAATTTGGTTATCTAAAAAGTTTTGTTTGGAATCTGTAAATCGATAAAGTATGAATAAGAGATTATTGGACATTTGCCAACAATTACCAGATGTTGATGTTAGTGAGTTCCATAGGTTTACCTCAAAGTGGATAAACTATGTGAAATCCAATACAACCAGTGACAATATTCCAGAATCAGACTGGAACCAACTTTTCACCCGTTCTAATCCTGTTGCAGGCATAGATCGGGGTGAAATGCAAGACAGAATTAAGCAAAGAAACGGAGAGAGAGAAACTAATGAAAGGCGTTCTTTTGTCTCTAAATGGAATAAGACATTTCTTCCAATTCTAAAGGGTATTATTAATCCTGATTCTGGAAATAGGATTGAAAAGATAAAGGATGTAAGGGACACGATGAGAAATGTTATTATTCAAGGTGGTGGTAGAAACACAAAAGCTGCCATCAATAGAATGCTCATTACTTTTTGCCCTGATATTCTTATTCGAATTCCCAATGAGGATAACACAAAAGAGTTTATGGAGTTACTTAGACCTTTCTCTAATCCAGATGAACCTCTGTCGGCAAAAGAGGATTGGGTAGATAATAGCACTAACATCATGAAGTTTCTGAAAAGGCAACTTGGAGAGACAATACAGAAAAGAACAATCTGGGATGTTTATATTAGCTTGAAGAATTCTGACAAAAGATATAGCATGGCAACAAATAATGAAAGAGGAACAAGTATGTTAGACAAATACACTTCTTTGTTGAAGACGAATAAAAATCTGATCTTAACAGGAGCACCAGGAACGGGAAAAACATATTTGGCGAAAGCCATTGCAAAGGCAATAAATGCAGAAATAGGATTTGTGCAGTTCCATCCATCATATGATTATACGGACTTTGTGGAAGGACTTAGACCGAAAAACTACGGGACCGGAAATGTTGGGTTTGAACGAAAGGATAGGGTGTTTAAAGAGTTTTGTAAAAGAGCATTGCAAAGAATCCAGATTTCAGCATTTGACAGAGCTTATGACGAACTATTTGATGCTATCAAGAACTCAACAGTTCAAACCATCCCGCTTAAGTCAGGAAAGCAATCGACACTGCTTTCTGTTAGTCAAGATGGCACAATTAAGTGGGTCTCTGCAAAAAATGACTCTGTAGATGTAAATAGTGTTTCAAAGCCAAGACTTCGAAGACTATTTGAAGTATATAATTCTATTGAAAAATTATTAAACATCGGAAATGTAAATGAAGAGATAAGGGGAATTATAGGCGGATGCAACACTACATATTATTGGGCTATTCTTTACGAAGTTCTAAAGAGAATTGGGCAAAAATCAGGATTATGTGTTTTCATCATCGACGAAATCAACCGTGGGGAAATCTCTAAAATATTTGGCGAACTGTTCTTCTCTATAGACCCTGGTTACAGAGGTGAGAAAGGCAAGGTAAATACTCAATATCAGAATATGATAGAAGAGGGCGATGTATTCAAAGATGGTTTCTATGTCCCTGAGAATGTGTATATCATAGGCACGATGAACGATATTGACCGCTCGGTAGAGAGTATGGACTTCGCCATGCGCCGACGTTTTGCCTGGCAAGAAGTGACAGCAGAGGAGAGTTATACCAACATGATTGAAAATGATCCTGAGTTTGTACTTGTGAAAGATGAAATCAAGCAAAGGATGTTCAGTCTGAATAAAGCCATCGCTGAGACGGAAGGCTTAGATGAAGCCTATCAAATAGGTGCAGCCTACTTCAGAAAGTTTCTCGACTATAAGGAAAAAGCCAATGCTTTCGATTGCCTATGGGAAAACCATCTGAAAGGTTTACTCTTTGAATACCTGCGAGGTAATCGTAGGGCAAAAGAATTATTAGAGAAGTTACACGACGCATACAACAAGAAGAGTCTAAATGAGTAGCCTGCCCATACAGACAAAGGACAACTCTGAACGGCATTTGGCTGAAACAGAAGTTTGCCATCTTGAAACGCTCAAGAAACTGGCTGAGCCTTCTATTACTGACCTTTGCCAAAAGGAGCATCCCAATTTGCTGATATTCCCACAAGACTTAGATGCCTATGGGGATAAGATAGGCGACGCTCATATCTTTGAAATCAAAGGCGAAACCATTGTCACGGGCAATATCATGGGCTTTATCGGTTGTGGCGATACAAAGGTAAGCATCAGTTCTCGCTTCACGCAGGACAAGAAAGACTATTTCCTGCACTACATGCTTCAAAAGGTGTTTGCCGTCAATCTGTTTGACTTACAATTCAACTCCGATGAGGAAAGCATCTTTGATTTCCTTATATACTTGTTCCCTACGTTCTTGAAACGGGCTATGCAACAAGGTATGTATAGAGAGTATCAAACCCGAAAATATAATGATGCCAATGTAAAAGGGAGGATTGACATCTCTCGCCATATCAGGCAGAACATACCTTTTGCTGGCAAGATAGCATACACAACTCGTGAGTATGCCCAAGACAATCATCTGACACAGTTAATTCGTCATACTATAGAATATATCTCGCACCATAGGTATTCGGGAGATATCCTTCGTAATGATGATGATACGACAGATGCCGTAAAGGCCATATGCCAAGTAACATCATCTTATAATCGAAACGAACGGCAGAAAGTGATAAATCAGAATCTTCGTCCCATTAGCCACCCTTATTATGGTGAGTATCGGCCGTTGCAACAGCTTTGCTTGCAGATACTTCGTCAGGAAGAAATGAAATATGGGCGAGACGATGATGAAATCTACGGAGTTCTGTTTGATGGCGCTTGGCTATGGGAAGAATATCTAAACACATTCCTCGCAGACATAGGCTTTGAACATCCCAGAAACAAAGAGGCAAAAGGACGTAAGAGTCTGTTTACGGACGGCTCAGGCTGGTGCTATCCCGATTTCTTGAGTCCAGAAATGGTGCTTGACGCAAAATACAAATGGTACGACGATTGGAGCAAAGTACAAACGAAAGACCTGTATCAGGTGATTTCGTATATGCATGTTTTGAATAGGAAGAAGGGTGGGTATGTTGTTCCTGTAGATTGGACTTCATCAAAACTTCCATCCAAGACTCTAAAAGGACAGGGTGGCATTATGTCCATCTATGGTATGGATGTTGCTTTCAAAGCAGAATCGTTTGAGAATTATTATTCTAACATGGCCCTCTCTGAACAAGAGATAATAAACAACTTGGAAACCTAATGACACTAGGGATAGGTACCCTGTCATGCATAAAAATCCAAACCGTGTCTGTAAATCACGGGTAAATCACTGGGACGGTTCTGGTGATCTACAGCAATTCCTAGAGACAAGTACTTGGTTTCAAATATATGAAGTGTAGAATTCCAAAATAATTTGTAACTTAGCAAACGAAATATGAAGATGGACGAGAAAACAATAAAAGAGATATTGCTGAAAGGTGAGCGGGTGACGTTGGAATGCAAGAAAGCGAAGGCTGAGATGCCAAAATCAATTTGGCAGACGTATTCGGCTTTTGCTAAATAAATGATAAGGAATAAACGTTATTGAGATATGGCAGATAAAAAACATAACGAATTGGAGAAAAGAAATCAGACATTCCTGATTTACCAAGATGAAAACGGAATAGCTCGAGTTAATGTGCGATTCGAGGGTGAAGATGTATGGCTCAATGTGGAGCAGATGATGGAACTGTTCGATGCTTCACAACAGGATGTGAGCTATCACATCAATCAAATATATGCCGAGAATGAGCAAGATCCTGAACGAACTCACAAAAAATTTTTGTTAGTTCGACAGGAGGGCAACAGAAGTGTGCGCAGAAACATGAGTCACTACAATCTGGATATGATTATCGCTGTGGGCTTCCGTGTAAAGTCACAGGTGGCGACTCGTTTCCGTCAGTGGGCCACGATTCATTTGCGTGAATTTATTCAGAAGGGCTTTACGCTGGACGACGATAGGCTGAAAGGAAAAGGCAGCAGGTATTTCCGTGAACTGCTGCAACGCATCCGAGATATTCGTAGTAGTGAGCGGAATCTGTATCAGCAGGTGACGGACATCTTTGCCACAAGTATAGATTATGACCCACAGGACAACTTAACTCGCATGTTCTTTGCCACAGTACAGAACAAGTTGCACTATGCTGCTCATCAACATACTGCAGCGGAGGTTATCTATGAGCGTGTGGATGCGGAGAAACCGATGGTGGGCATGACCAACTTCAAGGGTGGTTATATCACTAAGGAGGATGTGCAGATTGCAAAGAACTACTTGACTGAACAAGAGTTGACGTACCTGAACCTGTTGGTATCTCAGTATCTGGATTTCGCAGAAATACAGGCTTTGCAGCAGATTCCGATGAAGATGGTGGAATGGATCAAGAAGCTAGATGACTTGATGACCTTATCTGGGAGACAGCTACTTGTTGGCAAGGGAACTATCTCACACGAAGAAGCTAAGAAGAAGGCTATTGCTGAATTTGAGAAATATCGTAAGATGGAGATGCTGCAATATGAAAGCGACTATGACCGTGCCATAAAGGAACTGATACAGAAAGAAAACAGCCTGCCAGCCAAAGGTGAAGCTGACAATGAAAACAAATAAAGACAAGACAAAACCGCAATGCTTTCCATTGAAGGACGTAGCCTAATACGCACTTTTCTGGCAGGTGCCACAAAAGATGCCACAATCAGTTCAAGAGCGTTGAGCAAGCTCGAAAGAAAAAGATGTGAATAGATTTTGCTTTTTCGAAAGAAATAGTTACCTTTGCACTCGATGATGAGCCATAGTACGGCTGGTGGCACATCATCGGGTGTTCTTTCTTGCGTCCCGTTGGTAGCAAGCGAGCATAGCTCGAGCGGATGCATTTCATAGCAGAATGTGGAATTGAGTACGGTTGCCAAATCGTAACCCTATTTTTCCTCAATCCCCCAAACTGCCTGTATATAAAGAAAAGCTGAGAATTCTTGCAAAGTTACGAAAAAACGAGAGCAATGCAAAAGAAAAGTTCATTTTCTTTTCATTGCCGAGTGCTATGTAAGTTCGGCGAAGCCAAAGTTACAAAAATTCACTGAAAAAAACAGAAGATTCACTGAAAGGTTTTTGAAAAACATTCCTTTTTATATAACTTTGCACGCAGATTACAAAACCGCAAGACAATGAGAAAACTGATTTGCATCCTTTGCAGCCTTTTCGCCCTCACCACGATGACTAAAGCCCAAAGCAACGACTTTGGCACGTGGTACGAACTGGGAGCAGAGAAAAAACTGTCGAAGAAATGGAACCTTGGCGTGGAGGGCGAGTTCCGCACCCGCAACAATTCGCGCACTGCCGACCGCTGGAGTGCCGGTCTCAACGCTGAGTATAAAATCATCAGGGGCCTGAAAGCTTCGGCAGGCTACGCGCTGCTTTATGACAATAACCAAGAGGAGCTGGACCTGAAAAGCGACGGACTGCGGCCCAACAAGTGGACACCCTCCTACTGGGGCATGCGCCACCGGTTTAATGTCAGTCTGACGGGCAATATCGACTGGGGACGGCTGAACGTCAGTCTGCGTGAGCGCTGGCAGTACACTTACCGCCCTGAGGCCGAAGGCAAGAAGTATGACTTCGACGACGAGGCCTGGACATCTGTCAAGGGCAAGGGCAAGAATGTGCTGCGCAGCCGTCTGCAGCTGAGTTACGATATTCCACACTGGAAATTCGACCCGTTTGCCAACGTCGAGATGTTCAACACCGATAAGGGCATCGACAAGATGCGCTACCAGATAGGCGTCGACTATAAGTACCAGAAGAAGCACATCTTCTCGCTCACCTACCGCTACCAGAACGTCAACAGCGGTGACGACGACAACGACGTGAACAGCCACATGATAGGACTCAGTTATAAACTTAAATTTTAGACCACGATGAAGAAGATTCTGTCCTTACTCCTGATGGCCGCCGCCATGACAGCCTGCACCAACGATGACCAATACTCATGGGACGAGGATTTTGCCGACCTGACAGCCACCGACACCATTCACATCGGCATTACATGGAGCGGCTCAGCCGTGTCAGTCACCGGCGACAGCTACGGCTACGTCAGCACCGATGGCGGCAAGGTCACCGTCACCTCGGGCACGAACAAGTTTCTGCAACTGACACTGAGCGGCACCAGCACCAATGGCTCACTCATCATCTACAGTTGGAAGAAGCTGGGCATCGTGCTGAACAATCTCCAACTCACCAACCCTGAGGGTCCGGCCATCAACAACCAGTGCAGCAAGACGTTTGTCGTCACGCTGCCTGCCAACACCGTCAGCACACTTACTGACGGCACCACCTACACCGAACAGACCTTCGACCAGAAGGGAACGCTCTTCAGCGAGGGGCAGATATACTTCCAGGGCACGGGCTCGCTCACGGTCAACGGTCATGCCAAGAACGGCATCGCCAGCGATGACTATATCGTCTTCGACGGCGGCACCGTCAGCGTCAACGTTGCCGACACGGGCACTAACGGCATCAAGGTGAACGACGGGTTTACGATGAATGGCGGCACGCTGGCCATCGGCGTCAGTGCCCCGGGGGCTCGCGGCATCAAATGCGATGCCCGCACCACCTTCAACGGCGGCACGCTGGCCATCACCACGACCGGCGACTGCAAGATAGAAACCACCGACGGCGTAAGCGACACCACCTCATGTGCCGGCATCAAGAGCGACAGTCTGCTGACCATCAATGGCGGTACCATCACCATCAACAGCAGCGGCGACGGCGGCAAGGGCATCAACTGCGACGAGAACGTTGACATGTATGGGGGCACGCTGACCATCACCACCACGGGGTCTAACAACATAGGGAAACCCAAGGGCGTGAAGAGCTCGACGGGCATCATCGTCCGTGGCGGCTCGTTCACCGTCAAGGTTAGCAAGAGCTGGGCCTGCGACAACGGCACCGACAGCGACGACCCCGCCCAGCGGGTCACCATCGTCGGCTCTCCTACTACGTCTACCCTGAGCAAGCGCTCAGTGATTATAAAATATTAGCGAAAGGTCATCTGCCCTCCAGATACCTGCAGTATTCGCAGGCTGCCAGCAGGAAGGCACCCACGCCGAAGTTAGCCTCGCTGTTCTGGTCGACGGTCTGACCGGGGATGGCACGCTCGCCGATGGGCTGCACATAGCCCACCTTGCCCGACTTCTGCAGCGCTGTCTCCGTGAGATAGCGCCAGGCACGGGCAATGACGGGAGCAAACTCCTTCTTGGAAAGGTAGCCGTGGTTGACGCCCCACAGCAGGCCGTAGGTGAAGAATGCCGTGCCGCTGGTCTCAGGACCGGGGGCATGCTGCGGGTCTATCATGGAGCGTGTCCAGTAGCCCTCCTTCTGCTGCAAGCGGGCCACGGCACGGGCCAGCCGCGTGTACTTCTCTACGAAAAAGGGCTGGCGGACGTATGTCTCGGGCATGTCCTGCAACACCTTGGCCAGACCGGCCAGCACCCAGCCGTCGCCACGCGCCCAGAAGTCTTTCAGGCCATTGGCCGACTTGTGCTTGGGCCACACGTACTTGCCGTCGCGGAAGTAGAGTCCGGTCTCCGCGTCAAGCATGATGCTGTCGCTGTAGAGCAGGTTGGCATAGAGCTTGTCTAAGTATTTCTGGTCGCCGGTCAGCCGGTACATCTTCGTCATCACCGGCATCACCATATACAAGGCGTCGGCCCACCACCAGTAGTCGGTAGCCTTGGAGTCGGCCTCATAGCCCATCACCTCCCTGGCGCGGGCCACTCTCTCCTCTCTCCTCTCTCCTCTCTCCTCTAAAAGGTACAGATCAATATAAGTCTGGAAGCAGATTTGCCAGTCGCCGAAGAGCACATAGTCCTGTCCCTCTCCATACTTCTTGTATTTCCACTTGGCAGGGTCTTTCTCCCTGGCACCCTGCCACTGGTTATGTTCGGCCCAGCGAAGCGAATAGTCGAGCATCTGCTGGTCGCCAAGCAGTTTGTAGACCTCGATGTTGCCGGTATGATAGGCGGCATGATCCCAGAAGGCGCGCACCTCGGCAGGGTTGTTCTGCTGCCAGTAGGTGTTCACGCTGCGTATTACCTTTTTCACCTCACCGGGTGTCCACGAGCGGGCACTGAGGACGGTAGCGGCCATGACGAGAGCCGCAGAAAGCAGTAGTTTTTTCATAGCAGTTATAGTTCTATCACCTTGAATGAATAGGGGGCCAGGACTATCTGTGAGCCGGCCTCACTGATGCTGACGGTCAGTTTCTGGTCTTCGGGCTTACCCTGGATTCCCTCTGTGCGGGCTGCAGCAGGCACGGTGAGCCCCTGTATGCTGACAGACAGTTCGCAGGGCAGGGCATTCACCAGTTTGACGTAGGTGCGGCCCGTCTTGGAGTTGCGTACGACGCTGGCACCGAGGCGGTGTGCCCATTGCGGGTTGCCTGTTGTGAACTGCGAATGGATATAGGTGTCGCCGCTGCTCACTGAGAAGAGGCGCTGCACATGGTAGGCCGGCGTGGGGCGCACGCTGGTATTTGAGAAGTAAATCATGTCGGGGTTCCAGTTGCTGTGACCGTCCTTGCAGAGCATGGGGGCGTAGCTGGTCATCTCGACAATGTCGCCGTTGCGCTCAATATCGGTCAGGTAGAGGGCCTCAGCCAGTGCCGTCTCAATGTTGGGGCGCTTCACCTTGGTAGAGGCAGCCCACTCACCGAGATAGACCTTCGCACCCTTACGCGGGTAGTTGTCGTAGTAGTCGCGGTGGTGCATAAACCAGCCCGTCGACTCGTAGTAGTGCTCGTCGACCATGTACTGCAGGTCGGGGTTGCGGCGGGTGAAGTCCCAGCCCTCCTGGTAGTCGGCACTCGGACTGTGGAAGGGTCCGACGGTACCGCAGATCTTGATGTCGGGGTATTTGGCACGGATGGCACGGGCAATCATCGTGAAGCGCTCCTCGAAGACGGTCGAGATGATGTCCTCGTTGCCTATACCTATATATTTAAGGTTAAAGGGGGCAGGATGACCGGCGTCGGCACGCATCTTGGCCCACTTCGACGTGGCCGGGTCGCCGTTGGCCCAGTCGATGAGGTCGAGCAGCTCCTGGATATAGGCCGGCATCTGGTCCATGGGGATGCCGCCCTGCTGTCCGCCAATGCCCTGAGCGTTGTTGGCCGAGTTCTGGCAGGGCACACCGGCAGCCAGCACCGGCAGGGGCTCGGCACCGATATCCTCGCAGAACTGGAAATACTCATAGAAGCCCAGGCCGCGCGTCTGGTGATAGTGCCAGATGTTGAAGTCGGGCTTGCGGTCCTGCAGCTCTCCGACGGTCTCGTTCCAGTGGTAGATGTTCTCCAGACCCTGACCATGGCTCATGCAGCCGCCGGGGAAGCGGACGAATTTCGGCTTCAGGTCGGCGATAGCCTGTGCCAGGTCTTTGCGCAGGCCGTTCTTACGGTTCATGAAGGTCTCTTGCGGGAAGAGGGAGACCATGTCGACAGCCACCTCCTCGCTGCCCTGCGGGATGATAGCCAGCCGTGCCTTCGCCTCGCTTCTCTTGGCCGTCAGCACCTGTTCATAGCGCTGCCAGCCGTCGCCCTTGGTCTTCAGCTTGCCTTTGGCAATGACGGCACCGTCGGGAGCCAGCAACTGGATGACGAACTTCTTGGTGCCGCGCACGAACATCGAGAAGTCATACTTCTGCCCCTGCAGCACGGCGATGCCTTCCCAGCCTTCGTTGACAAGGCTGTCGGTGGCAATCAGGGCGTAGTGCTGGTTGTTGGTGCTCAGGGGTGTGGCAGTGGCTATCTTCAGGGGCTGTGGCGAGTGCCAGGCGGTGGTAGCCGTCCAGCCCTTATGGTCGCGGGCGGTGTACTCGAAGTCGCGGTTCTGGACAAGTTCAGCATACAGGCCGCCATCGGCAGCATAGCTGATGTCCTCGAAGAAGATGCCGATGAGTTTGTCGCTGATGGCTTTCTGGCGGTTCAGGTCGACGGTGAGGGTAGCCTTCTGTAGCTGGGTAGGCAGCAGGGGGTTCTTGGCATCGTCGTGCATACGCTCGCCTGACAGCCGCCCGTCCTCGCCCCATTTCTTGAAATGACTCTCAATTTTCGTCCATTCCATCGGCAAGAGTTCAAAGATATTGCCTTCATAGAGCTTTCCGCCTATCGTGGCTGTATCGCGCAGCCAGGCATCGTCGTCAATCTGACTGGGACGGTCGGGGGTGAAGTCACGGAAGTTGGGCGTGGCCGATGTCCAGCGCTTGCCTTCAGCCGACTTATAGTAAATATCGAAGGTGCCGTCGGGATTCTCGAAGACCACCGGCGCCAGACACTGCTTGGTCGACATGATGGGATAGTCCTGCGGACGCCAGTTCACCAGGTCACGGCTGTAGGCAGCGGCAAACAGCGGCGAATGGCTGTTCACCTGGAACACCAGGCGCCACGTGCCGTCACTGGCACGGGTCACCGACGGGTGATACATCCGCTTCTCGGCCCCCCAGGTGCCGTAGTCCGAGGAGCAGAGCTGCCCCTTGTCCTGCCACGTCTCTCCTTCCTGTAAGGCAACACGCAGTCCGGCGTTCTCGTTGGGGGAATAGACAAAGATTTTCTGTTGTTGGTCTGTTTGTGCTCCAGTGGGAACGGCCATGACGGCTGCCACAGCCAGCGTCAGTAGTTTTTCCATCATATCGTTTTGTTTTGTTATTGTAGTTTCTCGATGCAAAGGTACGAAATAATTCATAATTCATAATTCATAATTCATAATTATTTTATAATTTTGCAGTTAGAAACTCTAAAAACAGAAAACTATGAGAAAGATTATTCTGATGATGCTGGCACTGACAGCCGTCAGCCTCGCACAGGCCGAGGATGGCAGCCGCCTGTGGTTAAGGTATGACGAGGTGAACAAGGCAAAGGTTGACGGCCCGGCGTGCGTCGCGGCCGACGAGCTGCGCCGGTACTACCCGGGAGAGCAAGTGAAACTGGTGATTGACCCCGCCATGGCCGATGACGAGGGATACCTCATTGCGGGAAACACCATCTCAGCGAAGACGGAAAGGGGCCTGCTCTACGGTGCCTACGCCCTGCTGCGGGGCGAGAGCGGCGCTTCGAAGCCGTTCTACAAACTGCGCATCCTGAACCACTGGGACAACCTGGACAGTTCCATCGAGCGCGGCTATGCGGGGAAGAGCATCTTCTGGCCAACATTCGACCCACAGCATATCAGGGAGTACGCCCGTGCCAACGCCTCCATCGGCATCAACGGCACGGTGCTGAACAACGTGAACGCCTCGGCCCGGCAGCTCAACAAGGAGAACCTGCAGAAAGCCAAGGAGATTGCTGCCATCCTGCGCCCCTACGGCATACGCGTCTACCTGTCGGTGAACTTCGCCTCGCCCATGGGACTGGGGGGCCTGAAGACGGCCGACCCGCTGAACCCGCAGGTCAGGCGCTGGTGGAAGAGGAAGGCAGAAGAAATCTATAAGATGATACCCGACTTCGGCGGCTTCTTAGTGAAAGCCAACAGCGAGGGACAGCCGGGACCCGGCGACTACAAGCGCAGCCATGCCGACGGTGCCAACATGCTGGCCGACGCGGTGGCTCCCTTTGGCGGCATCATCATGTGGCGCTCGTTCGTCTATGGTGCCAACCACAAGGGCGAGGACCGTGTGAAGCAGGCGGTATCGGAATTCCTGCCCTGCGACGGGCAATTCCGCAAGAACGTCATCCTGCAGTCGAAGAACGGCCCGCTGGACTTCCAACCCCGCGAACCCTACGCCCCCATCTTCGACAACATCCGTCAGACACCGCAGATGGTGGAGCTGCAGATTACGCAGGAGTATCTGGGACAGTCGCGCCATCTGGTCTATCTGGCCCCGATGTGGCGCGAGTTCTTCCGCTTTGTCGCCCCTGAGCGCATGATAGGCATTGCCGGCGTGGCCAACATCGGCGACGATGCCAACTGGTGCGGTCACCACTTCTCGCAGGCTAACTGGTACGCCTTTGGCCGACTGGCTTGGAACCCTGCTATGAAATCGGAGGAAATTGCGGAAGAGTGGCTCAGAGCAACCTTTGACCTCTCCCCCGGGGGAGAGGTTCTCAGCATGATGCTCCGCAGCCGCGAGGCCTGTGTAGACTATATGATGCCGTTAGGCCTGCATCATATCTTCAAGTTCGACCACCATTACGGTCCTGAGCCCGACGGATTCATCAAGACCTACCCGCTGGAGTGGTGTCCCGTCTACTATCACCAGGCCGACAAGCAGGGCGTTGGCTTCGACCGCACCCACACGGGCAGCGACGCCACCAGCCAGTACCGCGAACCTTATTGCTCGCTCTACGACAACCCGTCGACGTGTCCGGAGAACCTGCTGCTGTGGTTCCACCACCTGCCCTGGACCTACCGCATGAACAGCGGACGCACGCTGTGGGAGGAGATGCAGTACCGCTACAACCGTGGTGTCAGCGAGGTGGAGGATTTCTGCAAGACCTGGCAGGACTGTAAGCCATACATCGACGAGCAGCGCTGGCGCGAGGTAGACGAGCGCATGCAGCACCAGCTGGAGAACGCCCGGGAGTGGCGTGACGTATGTCTGAAGTATTTCAAGACGTTTGCAGAATAATGGGAAAAACAGTGGTGGTGATCATCAACACCGGCAACTACTCCTTACACAGAGGAAGCTGCATATCGAAAGGCCCTACCGGCAGCCCCGTCTCGGCATAGGCATTCAGCCGGATGGGGTTGTCCTTCCAGGCATGGCGAACACGGCAGGGCTGGGCAACGGGCGATGAGATGATGACACGGTTGCCATCGGCACGGGCGGTGGCATTCTGGAAACGGCCATCCTGGCCCGCCACCTCAAACTCATATAGATCAGCACAGGGGCGCAACGGCTGGTCGAAGGTCAGCGTCACGGAAGAGCCGTCGCTGACGGCCGACACCACCTCGGGCATCAGCCTTACCTTTTTATTCTTATAGACACTGCGGTCGAAGCACAGGCTGATGCGCTCGGCCACCTCCCGCTTACGCAGCGGGTGGATGTCGACGGTCTCGCCAAGGTCGATGGCACTGGCCAGCTCCACGTTGCCCATCTTCTTAGCCACCTGCCGCTGAGCCTCGCGCAGTCTGGCCCAGTTAGAGTTCTGAGGCCCGTCAGACGGCGCCATGTGGTTGGCCAGTTGTACGACGACGAAAGGCAGGTCGGGCTGTTGCCAGAGACTGCGCCAGTTGCCAATCATCATGGTCAGCAGCTGTTCGTAGGGCTGCGGATTGCCGGTGTTCGACTCCCCCTGATACCACACGATGCCCGACAGGGCGTAAGGAGCCAGCGGATGAAGCACAGCGTTATAGAGTGTGGTGGGCAGGTTCTGCAGCGAGGCACCGCCACTGGGACAGCCGGGCATCTCGGCACCCTTGTGGAAACGCCACGTCTCACTCAGCGGGATAATATCCTGAGGCAGCGGGTTCAGACTCTGGCGGTCGTCGCCGAAAGCTATGAGGTAAGGCTTTTCCTTTATGAAATGTACGACACCGTATTTATTAATGAAACGCACGGTGATGACATTATCGCCCTCACGCAACAGACCCTCGGGCAGGTCGTAGCGGCGTGGCGGATACTGATAGCCCGTCGTGCCCACCAAGCGACCGTTGACGTAGGTCTTGTCGGCATCGAAGAGGGTGCCCAGCAGCAGACGGGCAGGCTGTCCGGCATGGGCCTTGTCGATGGTGACATGCTGGCGCAGCCAGAGGCTGCCGACGATGCCACGTCCGCCACTCATCGCCCAGTCCTGGGCATACTGGCTGACCTGCTCCCACTGGGAGTCGTCATAATCAGCCGATGTGAAGTTGCCCTTCACGCCCGGGTCTTTCTCGTCAAGCATCTGGTTCCAGTGCTGGTTCATCAGGGCGTTGGCCTGCTGCTGTGTCCGCACATAGTCGTCGTTCTGGTAGAGACGCACCTGGTCTATCATCTGGGGAAAGGTCTGCTGCAGCGAGTCGGCCGATATCCAGGCCTCAATGGGTGTGCCGCCCCAGCTGTTGACGATGATGCCCTGCGGCACGCCGGTCTTGTCAAACTGGCATCGCCCAAGGAAATAGCCCACGGCCGAGAAGAGCCAGGCGTTCTGCTTGCTGACGGGCTTCCAGTTGATGCTGGTCGGCCTGATGTCGTCACGCACGCCGTGGGTGTCGGTCTCGTTCTGTACACGGAACAGGCGTATCTGTGTATTCTCATACGTATCGATAGCCTTGGTGTACCAGGGGTAGACGCGCTCCACGGTGACATCAATGTTGGACTGCCCGGAGCAGAGCCACACGTCGCCGACAAGGACATCGCCAATCTCTCTCACCTCTCCCCTCTCACTTCTCACCTCTATGGTGTACGGGCCGCCGGCCTTCATGGCCGGCAGGTCTACGCGCCACCGTCCGTCGGCAGCGGCCGTCGTGGCTGCCTGCTTCTTATTCAGCGTCACCACGATGCGCTCGCCGGCATCAGCCTTGCCCCACACGGGAATAGGCTTGCCGCGCTGCACCACCATGCCCTGCTGAAACAACTGGGGCAGCGTCACTTTAGCATACATGTCAAAGGCGCAGAAAAGCACTGCACACAAAACGGTAAGGGTCTTCTTCATCTTTCAAACATGACAATTCTGTTGCAAAAATACATAAAAAAAGCTTTACGAAAAGTAACTTTCCCTATCTTTTTTATGGCCATGAAACAATTAGAAAGGCATCTGTAACATTTAGAGACTACCGAAAGGGAAATAATTAGTAATTTTGCACACTGAAAACCAAAAGCTATCAAACCAAAAGGACATGAAAACAACAACATCCTCGCAAGAGTCGAAAGGCTTCTACAAGCTGTCATGGCTTCAGCGTATAGGCTTCGGTGCCGGCGACCTGGCACAGAACCTGATTTACCAGACCATCTGTATGTACCTCCTGTTCTTCTACACCGATGTCTACGTGCTCGGTGGAGATGCTGCCAAATCGGCAGGCCTGGCAGGAACCATGTTCTTGCTGGTCAGACTGGTCGACGTGCTGTGGGACCCCCTGGTAGGCACCTTCGTCGACAAGCACAACCCCAGCCTCGGCAAGTACCGCTCGTATCTGGTAACAGGCGGCATTCCCCTGACGATACTGGCCATACTGTGCTTCTGGGACGGCTTCGCCCCCTCCATCTCCTATGCCTATATCACCTACGTGGGCATGTCGATGCTTTATACTTTAATTAATGTACCCTACGGCGCGCTGAACTCATCGCTGACCCGCGATACCGACGAGATTACCATCCTGACCAGCGTGCGTATGTTCATGGCCAATGTCGGCGGCCTGTGCGTGTCGGCAGGCGTACCCATCCTCGTGGCCATCATGGCCGACAAGGACCTGCCCTTGGAGATGGCACTGTTCATGGGCTTAGGCTCGCTGCCCTCGTTTATCTTCATGCCGCTGGTGCCGGCCATCAAGCGCCGCGTGGGCAAGAAGAACATGTTCTATATCTTCCTCTCTGTAGCCATCGTGGGCATGATGCTGCTCTACATCATCAGCAAGATGGGCACCGTGAAGGAGAACATCACCCTGGTCTACATCGCACAGTTCATCAAGTCGACAGGCGTCATCGTGGCCACGGGCTATATGTGGGCACTCATCCCTGAGGTCATCTCCTACGGCGAATATACCACCGGCCGGCGCATCAGCGGCATCGTCAACGCCCTGACGGGCATCTTCTTCAAGGCCGGCATGGCCCTGGGCGGCGTTATCCCCGGCTGGGTACTGGCCTGGACCAACTACCAGGCGGCTGCCGAGGCAAGCACCCTGCCCAAGGATTCCAGCGCCTGGTTCTATACCATGCTCATCTTTGCATCCGTAGGCCTGAGCCTGCTCATCTTCTGCTTCTCGCAGACGAAAGAGCGTGTGGTGATGGATGAGAGCGAGACGAAGAACGTGAAGGTTAGCGACCTCTGGACCGAGTTCCTGCGCAACCGTCCCCTGCGCATCATCGCCCTGTTCTTCATCACGGCCTTTGCCATGATGTCTGTGGGCAATGCCGCCGGCGCCTTCTTCATGAACGACCTGGAGCTGCAGACACCGCTGGCCCAGGAGGGCATCCGCTGGCTCGTGTGCATCATTCCCGCCATGCTGCTCCTGCTGGCTATGTACATCATCTCCAAATACGAACTGAGCGACGAGATTATCGACGACATCAACAAGAAGATTGAGTCGCGCAACAAGTAATACACAGCACAACAGCATGAAGAAAACACTCTTTACCGCCCTCCTGGCCTGCTGCGTGGCCGGCGCATCGGCACAGGGACTGAAAGATGCCATCGGCAAGTACTGTCTCATAGGCACAGCCGTCAACCAGTGGCAGAGCGACGGACAGGTGCCGCAGGCCGACGCCGTCATCGACCGCCATTTCAACTGCGCCGTGGCCGAGAACTGCATGAAGAGCGAGGTGCTGGCTCCTGCCGAAGGCATCTTCGACTTCCGCGTGGCCGACAAGTTCGTGAAATACTGCGAAGAGCACCACCTGAAGGTCATCGGCCACTGTCTGGTATGGCACTCACAGGCCCCCGACTGGATGTTCACCGACGGCTACTGCGCCCGTCCCTGCTCTAAGGAGGTGTTGCGCCAGCGCATCGTGAACCACATCAAGACCGTCGTAGGCCACTATAAGGGCCGCATCCACGGCTGGGACGTGGTCAACGAGGCTATTGAGGACGACGGCTCGTTCCGCAAGTCGCCGTTCTACAACCTCCTGGGCGAGGAATACATCGAGATAGCTTTCCGCGCCGCCCATGAGGCTGACCCTGACGTGGAACTCTACTATAACGACTTCTCCATGGCCAAGCCGGGCAAGCGCGAGGCCGTCTGCCGACTGGTGAAGCGCCTGAAGGAGAAGGGGCTGCGCATCGATGCCGTCGGCATGCAGAGCCATAACGGCATGGACTATCCTGACCTGACGGAATACGAGAAGTCTATCGACGCCTTTGCCGCCTGCGGCGTTAAGGTGATGATTACCGAGCTCGACATCAACGTGCTGCCTAATCCCGAGGGCTTCGGCGGTGCCAACGTCGACCAGAACTTCGAGTTCCAGCAGAAGTACAACCCCTACGCCGCCGGCATGCCCAAGGACAAGGTCAAGGAGCTGGACAGCCGCTGGATGCAACTCTTCGACATCTACTACCGCCACCGCGCACAGATCAGCCGCATCAACCTCTGGGGCATCAGCGACGGCGACTCGTGGCTGAACGGCTGGCCCATCAAGGGACGTACCAGCTATCCGCTGCTCTTCGACCGTCAGTATCAGCCGAAGCCGGTGGTCAACGACATCATTAAACTCTACAAATAACACTATGGCAAAATTACCTCGTTATCTTTTCCCTAATGACTATATGGCCGACCCCTCGGCCAACGTGTTCAACGGACGTTTGTACATCTACCCCAGCCACGACTGGGATGCCGGCGAGTGCTTCGACGACGACGGCGGACATTTCCAGATGCGCGACTACCATGTCCTGTCGTTTGCCGACGTGGAGAACGATGAGGCCACCGATCACGGTGTCATCCTCGATGTCGACCAGGTGCCCTGGGCTGAGAAGCAGATGTGGGACAACGACTGTGTTGAGAAGGATGGCAAGTATTACCTGATTTTCTCAGCCAAGGCCTACGACGGTGTCTTCCGCCTCGGTGTGGCCGTAGCCGACAAACCTGAGGGTCCGTTCGTGCCTCAGCCGCTGCCCATCCGTGGCTCGTTCTCTATTGACCCCTGTGTGTTCAAGGACGATGACGGACAGGTTTACTGCTACTTCGGTGGACTCTGGGGCGGACAGCTGCAGTGGTGGCGCCCCATCCCTGGCGGTCAGGCTCCCGTTGCCGGCAAGTACGGCGACGACAATGGCCTCATCGACCTGGGACCGGCACCCGACCACAAGACCCAGCTCTTTGCACGTCCCGACGATGCCGCTATCAATAGCGCCGTTGTCCGCATGAGCGATGATATGCTGCAGTTCTCCGAGGCTCCCCGTGCCGTGGTGGTTCTCGACAAGGACGGCCAGCCCATGAAGGCCGGCGACCCGCACCGCTTCTTCGAGGCATCGTGGATGCATAAGTATAATGGCAAGTACTACTTCTCCTACTCTACCGGCGACAGCCACTACCTGTGCTACGCCATCGGCGAGTCGCCCTACGGCCCGTTCCGCTACCAGGGTGTCATCCTGGAGCCGGTGGTTGGCTGGACCACCCACCACTCCATCGTTGAGTTCAAGGGCCAGTGGTTTCTGTGCTATCACGACTGCGTACCTTCTAACGACATCACGCACCTGCGGTCACTGAAGGTTCAGCGTCTCTTCTACAACGAAGATGGAACGATTCAAACTGTTATCAACGACTAATATTCATGTTCGGAACGAGCTGCTGGCAACGACTGCCACAACTCGTTTCTCTTTTTTATTAGGAGTTATATTTTTAAGGAGTTAAGGAGTTAAGGAGTTAAAGGAGTTAAGACAAATGTCTTGCTCCTTTTTGGGCTGCGGTTTCAGTAGCTTGAAGTATTGTCTTAACTCCTTAACTCCTTTGAAGTATTGTCTTAACTCCTTAACTCCTTCAACTCCTTAACTCCTTTATTGATAAATCAGCGTAGTGATGTGGTCTGCCGCAAACAGGTCGGCAGCCACCTGCTGAATGTCTTCGGAGGTCACGGCGTCAATCTGACGGAACAGCGTCTCAAGACTCTTCTCCTGGCCCTTATGCAGGAAACTCTTGCCGAAGTCAATGGCGAAGTTCTCGCGGTTGTCACAGGCAATGGCTATCTGACCCTTGATCTGCATCTTGGCGGTGTTCAGCTGCGTGCGGCTCAGCGGCTTCGCCATCAGCCGGTCCAGCTGCCGGCGCACCAGCCGGCGGCATGTGCCTACGTCGCCGGGGTCGCAGCCGAAATAGACGGTCCACAGTCCCGTATCGCCATAGCACACCATGCTGCTGTCCACCGTGTAGACCAGACCATGCCGCTCACGCAGCGACAGGTTCAGGCGTGAGTTCATGCCCGGACCGCCCAGGATGTTGTTCAGCAGGTACAGGGCCATGCGCCGTGGGTGGTTGATGTCGTAAGCCCGGCAGCCCATCAGCACATGAGCCTGGTGGGTACCCCTCTGGCGGACGATGACGTCACCGCCGCTCATGGGGCTCAGCGCACTCGCTGCCACGCTGTCAGCCTCCACTGGCATCGCAGGCCCTATGTCCAGTTTTGACAGCAGCCTCAGCAGTTGCTGAAAGTCCACGTTGCCGTATGCAAAGAACACGGCGTTGCCCGGCTGGTAGTAGCGCCGGGTAAACGACAGGGCATCGGCGGTGGTGTAGGTCCGCAACTGTTCGGCCTGCCCCAGGATGTTGTGGCCCAGGGGGTGGCCTCCGAAGAGGATGTTCTCAAACTCATCATAGATAAGCTCTGCCGGCGAGTCGTTGTAGCTCTCTATCTCGTCGCAGATCACCTCCACCTCCTTGTCTATCTCAGCCTGGGGATACTCGCTGTGGAACACGATGTCTGTCAGCAGGTCGACGGCCAGCCGGATATGGTCACGGTGGATGGCGGCATAGAAGGTGGTGTCCTCCTTGTTGGTGAAGGCGTTCAGCTCGCCGCCCACCTTCTCTAAGGAGTTGATAATCTGCAGCGCGTTACGCCGGGCCGTCCCCTTGAAGGTGACATGCTCGCAGAAGTGGGCCAGTCCCTCCTGTCCCGGCTGTTCATGACGGGTGCCCGCCGCTATCTGATAGCCGCAGTAGACCACCGGCGAGGCCGATGGCAAATGGATGATCCGAAGACCGTTAGGCAGTGTCGCAGTATGGTATGTCATCATCATGATGTCAGTAGTTTTCCAGCATCTTCAGGTACTTCTCTTTCTGTTTGTCCCTACGGCGCTTCAGCAGCTTGCCAACGAGCCCCAGCACGTTGAAGCCGGCCGCAGGGTCGGCAGCAGCCAGCTGCGCCTCGGTCTTGGCGATACGCATCTGGCGTTTCAGCTCCTTCAGCCGGTCTTCGCCCTTGCCTTTGCCGAAGACGCTAACCTCAGGCAGACCCATCAGCTTTGAAATCAGGAAGATGGTGTCCTTCACCTCCGTGACGTTCAGCATGCGACTCTCGTACTTGACGTGTGTCAGCGACAACGTCAGACACGAGTCTCCCACCGTGACCAGCCCTTGCCAGTCGGTAGTGTCTACCTGCCCGCCACGGCTCATCACGTTAACGCCACGGATGGGGGTACGTGTCTCCACGTCGACCACCACAAACTGTCGCTGGGCAACAGCCGCAGCAGCAGTGAGGGCTATGCACCAGACCATCATCAGCCGAAACATGGTGCAAAAGTAAGCAAAACCCCTGACGCCTGCAATTTCCTTTCACCTATTTAAA